>CALPPJ020000163.1 GCA_943325425.2 Bifidobacterium breve
CAACGATGGCATGTCGGGCGAAGACGTGTTTACGACGTCGCGTAACTTGATGACCGCATCAATGGTGACTTTGCGACCAACTCAAGAGTTGTACATCAAGCACCGCAAAGAACTCACCGACCCGTGGGTTGGTACAGGCGCATCACGTCATCGCGAGTTGATTGCACGTTTAGCAAATGAACTGATTGATGAATGGATAGATGGCGATTCGGTTGAATTCATTAGTCAATTCGCTCGGCCATTACCGCAACGAGTGTTTGCATCAATTCTTGGTTTTCCATTTGTTGACATACCGCGGTTGGCTGAATGGGGTGATGCTGTCGTCACGCCGTTTGTACACGGCACTGGACTCAAACACGAACTCGCACCCGAGCAAGCAAGTGAGATGTTTCGTCGTCTTGAAGGTTTTCAGGATTACATCTACGAGCAGGTACGCGCCAAACGTGTGAATCCACAAGATGACATGGTGAGTTTCTTATGCGATGTGCACTATCAAGCTCTTGATCGCAAACTGACCGATCTCGAAATTGCCGGCATCGTACATGCGATGATTATTGGAGCGCTTGAAACAACGCAGTACGCGATTGAAGAACAAGCACAAATGATGTGTGAAAACACCGGTCTGTTTGACACTGTCCGAAACGATCGCACCAAGTTGCGGGCGTTCACCGAAGAAAGCATGCGGTTGCGTTCGCCAACACATGGACTGTCAACCCGTGTGACATCTCGTGATGAAGTTTTTCAAGGAGTCAACGTTCCTGCAGGTTCATTGCTGCATTTACGTTTCGGTGCAGCCAATGTTGATGGCGATGAATTTGAATGTCCATTCGACCTTGATCTTGAACGACATGGCGTCACGCGGCACTTGGCATTTTCGGCTGGGCCGCGGGTGTGTCCCGGTGCCAACTTGTCGCGCATTGAACAGCAAGTCGCGTGGGAAGTGTTGTGTGATCGCTTGTCGAGTATCGAATATGGCGAGGGCAATGATTGGCAACATCAACCTGGCATCATGCTCGGCACGCTGAAGTTGCACCTGCGCTTCACCAAGGTATAAATCTCATTCAACTATCTCAATTAACTATTTGGCTGGGCCTTCGTATCAACAATTGGCTCGCGCAGATGCAGTGGTTGGACATGTGCTTTACGACGGATGCCAATATTGAGCACTTCGACAAACACCGAAAATGTCATCGCCGCATATATGTAGCCCTTCGGAATCTTTTGACCGAAGCCTTCGGCGATCAAAGTAGTTCCGATTAACAAGAGAAAGGCGAGAGCCAACATCTTGACTGATGGATGCGCATTGACGAAGTTGTAAATACCCTTTGAGGCCAACAACATGATGCCCACCGCAGTCAAAATGGCGATCACCATGACCCACACATATGTCGTCATGCCGACCGCTGTGATCACCGAGTCAATTGAGAAAACTAAGTCAAGCAGCAAGACTTGAGCGATCACTGCGGCCACAGTTGGTGCAACTTTGGCCGATGTTTCGCCTTCATCGCCCTCAAGTTTGTGGTGGATTTCTGAGGTTGCTTTGTAAATCAAAAACAGTCCACCAGCCAGCAGAATGAGCTCTTTTCCGCTGAAACCAACTGAACCAATGCTGAAGAGTTCTTTTTTGAGCGTGATCACCCAACCGACCGCGAGTAGTAACAAGACGCGCATGCCACCAGCTGCAAGGAGACCAATTTTGCGAGCCTTCTCTTGCTCTTCGACGGGCAACTTTGAAGCCAGAATTGAAATGAAGACGACATTGTCAACTCCGAGCACAATCTCGAGGGTGAGGAGAGCGGCGAGAGCGCTCCATGCGGTGGGGTCTGATATCCAATCCATAGGCACGAAGTTAACATTGAAGGCCCGAGAAGGTGAGTTCAGCGTCCGATTAAACCGACGTTCAGACCTGGTAGAACCCAAAGAAGCATTCTTTGTTTGTAGTGGCAGAATAAACGCCACTAGTTTGGCGTTAATCATTCACGGCGGGGGATTAGCAATGGCTACAGACAAACCACAACGACTCATTTCAGATATGCGAGGCGTTCGCTATGGCGAGGTGCTCGCAGTCATGTCGCGCGATGAAAAGTTGCAGGCCGATGTTTATGGCACTCAAATGATTAATGATTGCCCCGCCGAATTGTGGGACACACTCAATGCGGACGAAATTGCCAAAGATATGGGTGCACTTTTTGTGAAACTTAATGGCCCGCGTTATTGGATGCTTGATGGTCTCGGAACCAAAGTTGCCATGGTCGAGCCAGTGATGCGGGCATTCAACGGTCTCATGATGCGCCGTATTGCGACGGTTGATTTGGGCGACACACCGGCATCGGTCTCGTACGAAGAGCGGTACGTCAACCGTGGTGCAGTGTTCTTTTTTGATGCTGGCTCGATTGTGTACGAACTCATCAACCCAGAGGGCAAGGCGTATGTGATGCAGGCTTATTGCGTGGGCGTCGATCCAACGCTGAGTCAGTCAAACCTTGGCGACCTGGCCGGCCGGTTGAAGTTGCCCGCCGGATGGACGTTTCGGTCGCGCATCTTGGATGAGGAATTGGTGGTTGACACCACCGATCACCCAGCCACAGTGGTGCAAGATGAACTCGAGAATACGTACACCCTTCCCTATTGATGCTTCAGGCTTCTTGGCGTCATTATTCGCCGCGTGGGAGGCACATGATGTCAAGGGTTTCTTGACTGGGTGCGATTGTGTCGTCGGCGCGTAGCGAATCTCTGGTCATGAGGTCAAATAACAATTGAGTCGTTACTTGTGGACTGAGCTGACCAATTGGTCTGCTCGTTGTATCGAGCGTTGTACCCGTCGGACAACCTTGACTGATGACTTGAACAGACTCCTGGACAAGCTGATGAACCTTGATGTTGTTCGCTGTGAAAGAGCTTTCGTATTGAACAAAAGTTGGCTGGGTTGAAATGACAACAAAACCAAAGAGGAATATCGGTAAGAAGCGCACTAGATACAGGTTTCTAATATTGGGAAATTGAAGTGCAAGAGAGCGAAGAAATACGGTTCCGACCGGAATGAAGGCGATGACAAAAGGAATTGCGATGTTATGGGCGTACCGATTCGCTTCAAACAATGTGAATTCTGGAACGCCAGCGCGGGAAATTGAAATAGCGATAACCGTCAAGGCAGTCGAACCCAAAAATGCGAGACACACGATTTTTTCTACTTGGGAATACATCTTCTGTTGAAGGCCAATTCGAGCTATGACTCCGAACATGAAAACAAGAAATAGGCCAGCCACTTGCCCTGATCCAATGATTGATCCGATGCTTTCGAGGAAGATGTGAAAACCAAAAGCCAGTTGCTCATATTTGGTGGAAGCAAAATGGGGACTTAAATCTGCGGTCAAATACCAAATGCACAGGAATAGCAAACTCGGACCAATTGCCCAAATGAGTCGGAGAGACCATCTGCAATAGACAACGACTAACGCGGCAGGGAAAACAATTGTTGCCATCCCGCTGTCAAGTAGAACTGAGATGAAGATGCCGACGCCAAAGACGAAGCCAGCGTATTGAGAAGGTTCATGTCCTACGACATAAAAGACTGCGAGTAGTCCCACTGCGATCGAGAGAATCGGAAAAATCTGAGCGACGTAGAGAAAATTCTGTGCTCCTGCACCCATGTACGTCAGCACTGTGGCAGTCAGTGAACTCGTTACACCCGACAGACCTAATGTGCGAAAGCCATATATAAGGACCAGGTTGAGGGTCAGTAAAGAAACAAGCATGCACGCAATGCTGAATGAATGATTCTGAAGTCCGAAGGCTGACACTTGTAGGCGGTGGATCCAATAATCGAGAATCATGAAATGCCCGTTGATGGATGTAGTCATGGCTTGCATTGGTCTCATATGCAGAGCCCGACTGATGCCATCCCATTGGTCTTGATAAAAATATGAATTTCGAAGGTGGTAACCAGCAAAGACCAGTCCCAATGCGACCAAGACAAGATCCCGGGTTCGTTCAAGAAACTTCAGATGAGATCGCTGTTCAAGTGTTTGGTTTTGATGCAGGTCTGTGTCCACGTCGGGTTGCCAATCATTGATGGGAAATAAAAAGAATCCCCGCTGCTTGCGCAGCGGGGATTCGAGATATCTGGACTAAGAATTACTCAGCGCTTTTTAGCGGCGGCCTTCTTGGCGGGAGCCTTGCGGGCCGGGGCCTTCTTAGCAACTGCCTTCTTGGCGGGAGCCTTGCGGGCCGGAGCCTTCTTAGCAACTGCCTTCTTGGCGGGAGCCTTCTTAGCAGGAGCTTTTTTGGCCGGAGCCTTTTTCGCAACTGCCTTCTTGGCAGGAGCCTTAGCGGCTGCTGCTGCAGCAACGGCGCCAGCCTTGTTCAACTTAGGTGCCGGAGCAACGCCCAGGGCGATGTCCTTGAAGCCCTTGAGTGCGGTGATCTTGGCTACGGTCTTCGCGGCGATCTTGATGGTTGCACCCGTTGCTGGGTTACGACC
>CALPPJ020000164.1 GCA_943325425.2 Bifidobacterium breve
GCCTTCAACGGCAACGAGTCCACGGGCTTCAGCTTGTGATGACTCGCCATCGAACACCAAAGACCCATCTCGTAAGGCAATCGTGCGCGCTGTACGTGCGACAAAACTGAGTTCGTGGGTGGCAACTACGAGTGCAGCACCGTCGGTCGAGGCTTGTTCGAAGAGATCAAGGAGAGCTTCTTTGCCATCGGCGTCAAGACCAACAAAGGGTTCGTCAACAAGCATCAATTCGAATGGTCGAATGAATGCGATGGCGATAGCAGCTTTCTGCTTGAGACCACGACTGAATCGGGTCGGGAGATCATCGGCACGTTCGTAGATGCCGAGTTGACCTAACAGGTCGGCAGCTTTTTGTTCCCAAGTTCCCATGTTGTGTAAGCGAGCGGTGTACTCAAGGTGTTCCCATACCGAAAGGTCATCGTAAAAAGTCGGTGTGTCAGCGAGGTAACTCAGTTTGGCGCGTGCTTCCATTGAACCGGGGGCTTGCCCAAAGACTGTGATGTCGCCCGAGGCTGGTTCAAGTAATCCGGTCGCCATACGCAAGAAAGTTGTCTTTCCGGATCCGTTGTGTCCAATCAGTGCAACCTTTTCATGCTCTTCGATACGTAACGACAACGGGTACAACGCAGGACCATCGCCGTAGTCCTTGGCGACATTGTTGGCGATAAGTGCGGCGGGCAAAACCGGTTCAGATTTGCGAGCACTCGATGCTGATTCGCCTGTTTGTGCACTGGGTGGTTTGGGATGGCGGCTCATGAATTTCCTCCGGTACGAGTTTTCTGTCCGCGGCTTTCGGCGGCAGCAGTATTCAAAGACTTCTTAATGTCATCGCGAAAGCGAATCCAGCCAGCAAGAATGAATGTCATGAGTGCGATCGCGATCGCGATTCGTATAGCCGGTGCTTCGGGGGCATTGCCATCAGCAAACGCCATTCGAGCACCAACTATGGGCAGACTTCCAACAACAGCAAGAAGTACTGGCCAAATTGCCTTGATGAGGCTCACGGTACCGGCTACTTCTGGTGGCATCATGTTGGCTTGTGTCGTTGATGAGATTTGATCGGGTGCACCAGACACAATATTTATTGCGGCACCAGCGAGAGCTCCGGCAAGCGAAGGAACCGCGCAGATTGCGGCGACTGACCACATGTGAGGTTCGACAAGTCCCATCGTTACAACCATGATGGCGGCAATCGGAATAGCGATCACTGCTGTTGAACTTAAGAGAGCGATGTACATCAATCCACGAAGTTTGGGATACGCATCAGTGCGCTCACCTTGATCAATTTCTTGAGCGAATGGTTCACAAAGTTCGAGTCCCAAAATGAATAGTGCAAGACCACTGCCTAATGCTGCAGGAGTTGTTCCGTTGTACACCGCTACTTGGCATAAAGCAGCCACAACAGTAAGAGTGATAATTCGAGCTATGCGACTGAGGGGGAAACGTAATAAACCTTGCCAGCCACGTTTCCATTCAGCAGGAAAACGAGTCGACGTTGTTTTGCGCTTCATCTTGATCCATGGGCGATTACGACTGCGCTCTTGGCTGAGTTGACGACGTAACAGTGTGACTGTGCGCAGATCTTGTAACGTCACAGCAAAGCGCAGTTGGCTCACTAAGGCTGAGCGACGTGACAATGCTTCAAGTGATTGACGACCTAACAGTGCCAGACCGATTGCAATCAGGAGTACTGCGACAACTGATGGAACTAGTTCGATGAAGCGTGTCCGTTCGCCCCACAAAGCCAGCCCACCTTGTAAGTCGCCAGGTCCGGAGAGTTGTGAACTTGGAAGTGCCGTAGCAATTTGCCAAGCGATCAATGCGCCACCAAGCACACTGGCCATCCAGCCCCGAAGTTTGAGCGAATGAGCACATAAGGCCGCACCAACAAAGAGTGCACCCGCGGTTGCTCCCCACAGTGCACCCGACATTGCCCATGCCATACCGCTACCAGGTAGTCGACGTCCAGCGAGTTGACCAGCAACCGCACCTGCACCACCAGCGGTAAACATGGCCGACCGAAGTCGTTGAACAGCTGGACGAAGAAGTACGCGCTGACGACTGACAGGTGCCATTAACACATGGCGAACATCGGCTTCTTCGATCGCTAGTGGTCCGCCGCGACTTCCCGATCGCAACCCCATGGCGACAGCAAGAATTCCAACTAGGCCAAGCCATGCGGGACCGAACTTGAAAACATCGGCTGCCATTGAATCGGCTACAGGTTTATCAGGAACGAGTCCAGAGATAAACAAAATTCCGCCACCGAAGATAAACGCGGCTAAGTACACGCGGTACAACGCTTCAAACCATTCAACTTCTGCGAGTCGATTTTTCTGACGCGCCCGTCGAAGAGCGCGCACGGCATTTGAACTGATTGCCGTGACTTTTGTGGCGAAGGAATCGCGATCGGGTTTGATGGCTCCTAGTTCAACGGGCGTCTCGGGATCGGACGACCAACCTGACCAAGACGCGACAAAAAGACGAGGAGTTGCAAAGCCTGCGTGTTCGATCGCGACGATATTGGCGCAAGCCGAGATACCGCTACCGCAATACGCAATCACTTCATCGGCAAGATCGACGCAGAGTGATTCGTAATGACGACGTAATTCTTCAACTGACTTGAAGGATGAAGTTTCGGTATCGATGGCTACGTTCCATGGCGCACTAAATGCGCCAGGAATGTGGCCAGGACGTGGGTCGAGTTTTGCCGTCGCCTCGGTGATAACGCCTTGAAAGCGTTCGCCTGATCTAGCATCAAGAAGGACGCGACGAGAATTGATCGCCCCTTCAGCAACAATTGATTCAAGATCAGTCTTTGTGATGAGTTGTTCGGTTGGCCATTCAACTAATGCGAAAGATGCTGCTTTGACATTTGTGGGTTTACCGGTGGCAAGTGGTTGTCCAGTGGTTCGTTGCCACGCTGCAATACCACCATCAAGAACCGATGCGTTGCAGCCAAGCATGCGCAACATCACGACAAGTCGCGATGCCGTCATGCCACCGGTGTCGTCGTATGCGACGACGTAAGAGTCATTGCTAATGCCGAGTCGTGACATCGCCCCAGCGAATGCCGAAGGCGTGGGGAAGGGGTGGCGACCGTTCGTGGTGTCAGAATGATCTGAACTGGCTAAGTCACGATCAAGGTCAACAAAGATCGCACCTGGAATATGCCCATCGGTGTAAGCCTTGCGACCATCGCGCCCGTCGAGGTACCAACGCACATCAGCGATCACGACATCGGTGCGCTCAAGAGTCACGAGTTCTTGGGCGGTTATGACGATTGGGACTTTGGGCTCTAACTCGTTCAAGGTTTCTATTCTTGCCTGTGATGCGGGCATACTGACAATGATGGATGTAAGAACCGTTGAACTTTTTGCGTCCCTTTTGGCGCTCATCGCACTGGTTGGGGGAGTCTCGTACGCCCTTTTGGGATTGGTGATCTCGCCAAATGCCTCGATTGTTGCTGAAATTCGCCGGATGTCGTTGTGGTTGGCTTCGTTGGTGGCCGCGGTTGCAACAGCAGGAAGTCTGTACTTCAGTGAAATCGCAGACTATGTGCCATGCCGATTGTGCTGGTTTCAGCGAATTTGCATGTATCCGTTAGCCGGGATTTTGTTAGTGGCGGCCATTCGTAAAGATCGGAACGTGCGTTGGTACGCACTGCCGATGTTGGTTGCTGGTATCTGCCTGTCGAGTTACCACTATCTCATTGAATGGAAGCCCTCGCTCGGCGAAGGTGCGTGTGGAATTGGGCCATCGTGCACCGATGTGTGGTTTCGTCGCATGGGATTTGTGACGCTTGCCTTTATGGCCCTGAGCGGATTCATCGCCATTGCGGCACTACTTTTTGTTCAGCCGAATAAGTCGCAAGAAGTTGATGAAGTTCGGAACCAAACAAGTTCTTTCAACGACTCATTACTCGAGAGGTAACGACATCATGGCCAAGCAACCAACTAAAAAATCAAACAACACCAAGTGGTTGGTCGGCGGAGTCACCTTGGCCATTGTTATTGCGTTGGTCATTGCTTTGGTGGTGGGTGGTTCAAGTGACTCGGGGTCAACTGACACAACCAAGGCACCGATGAATGACGGACCAGTTTCGGCTGGCGAAAATCAGCCTGTGGAAGTAGTTGGTGAAGATCTTGAAGCATTACCCAAAGGCGGAACTGACCCTTCAGTTGGTGTCACGGCCCCCACTTTGAACGGGTATGCCTTTGATGGTTCAAATCTTTCGGTGACGCCGGGTAACGGCAAGCCGTACATGGTCGTGTTTCTTGCTCACTGGTGCCCTCATTGCAATGAAGAAGTTCCACGTCTCATTGAATGGAAGGCGTCGGGGGCTGTACCCGCAGATTTGCAAGTGATTGCGGTGAGCACCGCAGTTGCCAGTGATCGACCGAACTATCCACCGTCACAATGGGTTGTGAACAAAGC
>CALPPJ020000165.1 GCA_943325425.2 Bifidobacterium breve
TATCTGTTGACGAATGCGATTGCGCAAGAGTGAATGGTCATTGTTCGAGGGATCGGAGACTGGGGTCCAACCCATCAGTTGGCAGACTGCTTCGGTTTCCGATCTTCGAATGGCCAGCAACGGATGCCCAACACGTTGACTCGGACCTCCGGTGGGGCGAATTCCGGCCAGCCCATCGAGGCCAGCTCCTCGCAAAATGTTGAGAAGAACGGTCTCAGCCTGGTCGTCGGCGGTATGGCCCGTTAAAACATCGTCAGGAAGGGCTTGATATCGGGCCTGGCGAGCTCGGGCCTCAAGATTGGGGCCTTGACCCACCTCGACAGTGACTGCCTGAAATTGAGCGCTAACAGCCTCTGCTGCCGAGCGAACAATATTGGCTTCGGTTGCTGATTCGGGGCGTAAACCGTGATCAACATGGATCGCAGTCACGTGTAGGCCACCCGCAACCGCCAAGGCCAAGAGGGCTAACGAATCGGCTCCGCCTGAAACAGCACACGAAACAGCAGTGCCCGCAACGGGGAAAGTTGTGCGAGAGAGGAGATCAACAATAAGAAGCGAATGTTGCCATGTCGCCTGAGTTCCCGAATCGGGAATGGCTCAGCCCTCGTCGTGGCCGCGGCGCTGGCGCTTACCCGGGAAACGGGTTGCCGACACCTGCTTGACATAGCCAGCACCTATGCCAGCCACGGTCAAAATTCCTACGATCGTGAGAACTACGCCGATCCACCAGTGCCAAACGTTTGCTGCGAGCATGACTGTCATGGTAGCGACTTTTGGGGGTGACCTGCTAGTTACTCGGCCTCAAGATTGTGCATCACGATTTTACTGACGAGCCTGTGACCCGCCAGATCGACACGCATCGCTACACCAACGGACTTCATCCCAGACCCGCTCCCACTTTTTTCGCCACTCAAAAGGACGATTGCATGCAGCGCACAGTTTGGGTGGATGACCATTTTTGGTTTGGGCGATTCGACTCACTCGGTTTCGTCGCTTTGGTCATTCAGTTGGGCTACGAATTGGTCGAGCGAACCGACAAAGCGATCAAGGTAGGTCGACAATTCACGAAACTCATCCTGATCAAATGTGGACATGATGTGAATGATGAGTTCTTGGCGACGAACGGCGGCATCGGCATGACGTTTGCGACCCGACTCGGTGGCTGACACAACAACCACCCGCTTGTCATCGGTACTTCCGCACCGTGTTGCGAGCCCGAATTTTTCGAGGCGCTGAATGGCTCGTGTGGCAGTTGATGGGTCGACGCGGAGCGCATCAGCTAAATCGCCCATCCGCCAGCCTGGTTGTTGGACCAACAAATCAAGGGTGTCCATTTGACCAAACTCAAGAGCGTCTTCACCGACTCCAAAGAAGTATTCAATGAGTTTGCCCATGGAGGCTCCACGGCGAAGTTCGCGCCAAGCTCGTCCGACGCGCAACGCGGTGTCGCGTTGCTCGGGACTGAGCTGTTCAAGTTTGTTTGAACTTGTGGTCGTCATCGCGAATGTAGGGTACAACCAATGGAGACACCTCTTCACGCCCTAGGGGTTATTGCCTCTCAAAGCGTCATGGTTACTTCCTCTTTACGCCACGTTGAGTTGTTCACGATGCGCGGATTAGTCACCATCATGTGGCATCAAGTGCCGGCTGGCGTGCCTGTTACTCCCACAGCCATCGTGGCGTGTGGTGGCGCAATGGGTGGGCTTCTTGGTCCGGCCGATGGTTTGTATCAAGAGTTAGGCGACTCATGGGCTTCTCGTGGAATACCGGTTTTGCGCGTTTCCTATCGTCGGCCCAACGACCTCGATATGTGTTGCCTTGATGTGGCCGCAGCGGTTCAGTTGGCGGCCGATGCTGGAGCACAACGAGTTGTGGTGATGGGGCATTCATTTGGTGGTGCGGTCGCGGTGCGCGTTGGTGTTGTGATGGATGAAGTTGCGGGCGTCGTTACGTTTGCGACGCAGTCGGCTGGATGTGAAGTGGCAGCAGGTTTACGCGGTCGACCTCTGCTGTTGTTCCATGGCGACATGGATGAGATCTTGCCGATGCAATCAAGTGAAATCGTTGCGGCCATGGCAGGCAGTGGTGAAGTTGTGGTGTGCGAAGGCGACGGCCACCTGTTGTCGAACAGTGGGGCAGAGATGTTGATGCGACTTGAAGAGTGGTTGCCGCAAGTCTTGGGTTGCTGAATCAGCCAGTGGTGCTGGGTGACTGGCTGGCATTGAAGAATTCCCACTCTTCAATACGTGTTCCGTCGGGGAGATTGCAGTAACCAACCTGGCCCGCAGTTTCATCAACAATTTCCAGGGTGCCGCCTTGATCAACGCAATACTGCGAAGCAGGGTTGGCGACCTGTGCGCCACCTTCGGTGACTGGAGGGTTGGTTGTAGTGGGAGCGTCGTCGCCACCGCAGGCACCTAATGACATTGCTGTCATCGTTAACCCCAAAATCAATAGTGACTTGCGCATGTCGTTACCTCAATGTCATCTCGATGGCGTACCGTAAAGATAGTAATTCGTTGAAAGCCACGGAGTGATTCATGCATGTGTTTACCAGCACTCAAGAACTAGTCGATCACCTGGTGGTTCTCAAGACCACGGTGTCGGCCGAGAGTGCCAAATTCTTTGAGCTCGACCACGGTTTGCAGTGCGCGGCGTTACTTAAGAAATCTGACCCGTTAGATGTTGAGTTACAAGTTGCCGGATTAATTCATGACTTGGCCCATCCATGGGACGGTCCTGGTCAGCCTCGCCACGCCACGATGGGTGCTGATGCTGTGCGAACGATTTTGGGCGAACGTGTTTCGGCATTGATCGAAGGTCACGTGCCAGCGAAGCGATACTTGGTGACAACACGACCTGAGTATCGAGTGCTTTTATCCGAAGACAGCGTCATGACATTGGCCGCGCAAGGTGGCGACTTCACCGAAGCCGAGATCAACGAATTCACTGCACAACCGTGGTGGGAAGCCATGGTTGCATTACGTATTGCCGACGACGGCGCAAAAGATCCACTTGCGGTTGTGCCCCCACTTGAACATTGGATTGATGCCATTCACTCGTTGAGCAAGGTGTGATGGTGCAATCCTTCGTGCCGGGTGACCATGTAGCAAAGGCTTTCTTTGACGAGCATGGTTGGGTGTTAGTAGAGACACTTGATGAACAAGGTGTTGAACGCCTACGTCAATGGATTGACGAAATTTCTGCATGGCGTGATGAAGACGGTCATTGGTTGCACTATCGCGAGATGACCGACTTTGGCCCCAAGTTGTGTCGCACCGAAAACTTCACACCGTTCCATGGACCAATTCGTGACCTCTTAACAACGGGAGTCATGCTTGATTCCGCTTCGATGTTAATGGGTGAACAGGCCGTGCTCTACAAGGAGAAGATCAACTACAAGTTGGTGGGTGGCGCGGGTTACTCACCTCACCAAGATGCGCCGGCATATCCATTTATTGATAGTCACATTTCGTGCATGGTTGCCATAGACGATGCCGATGAAGTGAATGGCTGTCTTGAAGTTGTGAGTGGTTGCTTTGGTGAAGTGTTGCCGATGAACGATATTGGTTGCATCAGCGAAATTGTGGTGTCACGACTGAAGTGGGAACTTGCGCCAATTCGTGCAGGCCAAACGTTGTGGTTTCATTCGCGTACTCCGCATCGGAGTGGCTCGAATAAATCCGATCGCGATCGTCGCGCGATTTATCCCACCTACAACGCATTGTCCGAAGGCGATTTACGCGACGCCTATTACGAAGCGAAGCTTGAACAAATGTCCAAGCACACCGTTGGCGACAATGTGCAAGTGTCGTTAATTGGCGACTTTCAAGGTCGACCCGTCAAGTAATCAGGCTTTAACGACTGCAACAGGTATGGCACTCTGAATAGCCATGCCATTGATGGGGTCGTAACCACTGTCAATTGTGCACAGACGATTGGTCGGCGTTCCTTGATTACGAACATCTTCGTCGGTGATTGAGCCGCCCCACGAGTGTGACATTGAAATCACTCCACGCTTGATGGTGTCACTGCCTTCGGCAACTCCGACAACTTCACCCGAAGGTGAGGTGATGCGTACAAGATCTCCGTCATTGACCGAGATGGCTTGCATATCTTCAGGGTTCATGTAGGCCGCATTGGTGGTGCCAACGCGCGCGAGTCCAGGTATCTCGCGACCAAGCGAGTTGAGAACATGCTTCAAGCGGCGACTGATGAGACGGTACGGAAACTTTTTAGCTTCAAAACCGTCAATGACTTCAGCGCCAGTTTGTTCGGTGAGAACTACAGCGAGCTCTTCAACAACGTCAGTTGGTGCAACCGCGAATCGGGCAGATGCATCGGGGTCGGCAGCAATAACTTTGACTGCAAGCTCTTCGTGAATCGTGCTGCGCTTCTCGCGAATTTCGCTCATGGGCATACGGCCGTTGGCGAA
>CALPPJ020000166.1 GCA_943325425.2 Bifidobacterium breve
AAGACCCCGATCTTGCGTTCACGGCGAGGTCGCGTGGTTTGGTGTCTCGATTGGTCGTTGAGCGTCCGGTTGTACACGCTCACGCCGTTGCTTCTGAAAGTCGTGTCGCGCTGGCTGAACGTTCACGCAAGATTTTCCAAGCTAAGTGGGCCGAAGTTTTGCTATCTCAACCAACCCGTTTGGAGAGCGCTGAGGATGGTTCTCGCGTTCGTGACCATATGTGTGCATCACGGACTTTGATTTTGATTGGTGACACCGTTGCTGACATAGAAGTGATTGCGATTATTGAGAAGGCTGGTGTTTCCGCTGTGGCTCAACCACGAGAACGTATCGCTGTTGCGCTGAGTCCCCGACCATTCGTTGAGGGACAGCGACGTAAGCAGAATCGTGTAGGTCTTGAGATAATTCAGCAGTCACCACTTGAAGTTTTGGCATGTCGCAGTGAATGGGCGACCAGTATTGAAAGACATGGTGTATGACTAAGTCACGCCTGCTGACATTCGCCGCTGTGTTCGTAGGGATTTTTGGTCTGTTGATGCGCCTGCATGTGCTGCGCACTTCAGCAGGAATGCTGAACGCAGATGAGGCCTATACCGGTTTGCAATCATTGGCGATTCTGCGGGGTGACTTACCAACAGTTATTCGTGGTGCAGGCTACACGGCTGTTTTGGATAGTTACTTCTTTGCGCCATTCGTGTGGATCTTTGGTGCACATGTGGTGCCGCTCAAGTTGTTGTCATCAATGTGGTGGTCTGGTGCAGCAGTGATGATGTACATGTTGGCGAAACGCTTTGTTGGTCGTTCATGGGGATTGTTGGCTGCTTCAATGGTGTGGGTCGCTCCTGGTGCGCTCATGTTGTTGTCGACGCGAGCGTACGAGGCCTACGGACTTGGCTTATTGACATCGGTTTTTACTGCATTCGCGACGATCCGTGTGCTCACAGATCGTGAACTACATCGTCGTTGGGTAATGCTGGCTGGTGCAGGCGCGGGACTGGCTTTCTACTTGCATCCCATGTTTATTGCAGGCGCACTGCCGATGATGTTGGTGCCATGTTGGGTGCATCGCCGTGAAATTCGTGGGTGGTGGACCCCAGCAGTTAGTTCGGCAATCTTTGTCAATATTCCGTTGTTGTTTTGGAATGTTCGCCACTCTTGGCCATCGCTGTCGCAACCGGCGCCGGCAACCGAATCTTCAGTGACGCGCCTCGGACGTTTCTTTAGCGGCTTGTTGCCGCGGGCTTTTGGTTTGCGCAACCCCAGTGGCGAATGGATCTGGGGTTCGGTTTCAATCGTTTTATATGTCGTGCTTCTTGCGCTCATCGTGTGGGGAGTTATTGGGCTTACACGGTTAGGCCCACGAGGATTGACATTGGCATTGCCGACGGTGTTGTGCTGGCCAATCTTGTCATTATTCAGCAATATGGGGTTTATTGATGATGGCCGCTATGCAATCGTAGGGTTTCCGTTCTTGGTGATCGCTCTCGTCGTAGGTGTGCGTTCGCTGGTAGTGCTCATCAAGTGGTCACAGATCACTGGTTATGTTGCGCCGGTCATGGCGGGCATCCTATGGGTCGCCATCTTTTTGATTCCGTGGGTGAATGATTACGCGCCAGATGTTGTTGATGACCCGAACGCCAATGTTCAGGCCATTGTCGACGTTCTCGTTGCCGAAAAGTACGAATATGCCGCTGGAAATTATTGGCTCACGCTTCCGATCGAATACCAAAGTGATCGACAAGTTGTAACCGCAGTTGCAGGACATCCTTGGGGAGTTGTTTTCCCATGGCAGCCGCAGTTCCCATGGGGAGTGAGATTTGCCGACACACAAGCTGAGGTGATGGCGGCGTATCCATCGGACGTTGCCTACGTCTTTTTGCCTGGTGATGAACAGGTGGGGGCTTTACGGTTGCCAGTTGAAGAGTACGAACGGCGAGAAGTTGGTGGTGCAGTCCTGTATCTTCCATTGATGCACTCTGTAGTGCCCGAATAACGAAAGCGAATACGACATGTGGAACGGACAACGGCTGGCAGTTGTGCTGCCGACCTACAACGAGCACTTGTCGATTGCTGAATGTATTCGTGGCTTTGAGGCCCTCGGCATTGTTGACGACATCTTGGTTGTCAATAACAATGCTCACCCAGATACATCACCTGCGGTTGCACCTACGGTGGCACGAGAAGTTTTTGAAATGACGCAGGGTTATGGGGCGGCCATTCGGCGCGGTTTACGCGAGACAACCGATGCTGATTTGGTGTGTGTCTGTGAACCCGACGGTACTTTTGATCCGGCCGACCTGTTGAAGTTGTTGCCGTTTACGACTGATGTTGATGTGGTGTTTGGTTCACGTACCGTGCAGACGTTTATCTTGTCGGGCGCCAACATGGGCTGGTTTTTGCGGTGGGGCAACTGGGCCGTCGCCAAACTCACTGAAGTTTTGTACAACACGGTGTACTTGTCTGATGTGGGTTGCACATTCAGAGTGTTGAAGCGTTCGGCGATTGATGAAATGTCGCCGTTTTTTGTGGGTAACGAGTCATCGTTTGGTTTTGAGATGATGCTGCTGGCATCACAAAAGAAAATGTCAATGGTGCAAGTGCCGGTGAAGTATCAAGAGCGTGTGGGCGAAAGTTCGGTGACGGGATCGCAGAGCAAAGCAGTGAAGCTCGGATTGCAGATGATTGCGATGTGCCTCCGCATGCGCTTCACCCCGCGATCTGGTCGGGAATAACTGAGGAAATCTGCCACTTCGCCAGACCAGATCGCCCACAATTGCCCGTTTTCTTTGCTATACCGATGCCTTAATATGACTTCATGTTCTTCGACCGAATAACCCGCGACCCTGCCGTGATGGCCGGCGCCCCGTGTATTCGCGGAATGAGGTTTCCGGTCACGACAATTTTGTCGTCGCTTGGATCCGGCATGTCTGAAGAAGAACTTCTCGCAGATCATCCTGATTTAGAACTTGAGGATATTCGCCAGGCCCTGTCATATGCCGTTGAGGTATTGCAGGAACATGGCAACCCACTCCGCATTGCGTGAAGTTCCTCATTGACGAAAACCTCGCACCGAGATTGGCGAGTGAATTAGATGGTGCTGGGCACGATGCGGTCCATGTGTCCGATCTTGGTTTGCGGTCGTCTCCCGATCAGGCAATCCTCAAAGTCGCTTTCAATCAGGGGAGAATTCTGATTTCCCGCGATACCGATTTTGGACTACTGATTGAACGAGATTTAGCCGGTAGTCCATCTTTGATTTTGATTAGGAGGATGAGTGACTACCGAGTCAAGGCAATTGTGGGTCGAGTTTTGGTGCTCTTGTCAGTCCATTCAGAAGTCTTAACTTCCGGCGGAATCGTTGTTGTCGATGGATCACGAGCGCGCGTGCGGCGTTACTAAGACTTAAGGATTTATGGGGTGAGGGTTTTGAGGAATGAGTTGAGGTTCTGTCCGATGATTCCGGCGGCGTAATCGGATGGATGGTCGGTGTAGCTGTACATGAAGTGATCCCAGCGCACATGGCGACAGATGCGATCTTCGGACCCGCAGAAAATCTCGGTGGCATCAAAGATCTCAACTTGACCTGGGAACTCTTGCTTGAGCTGTTCAAGCATCGTGAAGTACTTGGCGGTCTGGTCAATGAAGGTCTGGATAGGCATCTCGCACAGCGGGTTGGGCCTCACCAAGAGACGATTCAAAATTCCGATTGTGGTCTTGCGCTGCAGGCAATCTTCAGGGTTCGGCAACGGAGGGTTGTCAATGTATAGAACGACTTTTTTACCGGCCTGAGTCAAGATCGTGATGCTGTTGCGAAAGCCTTCAGTCACAATGTCGTAGTAAGGACTGTCGGGCAATTGCACAAAACTTGTTTCATCACCGATACCAAATATCGCACGCACGGCACCTTGAAGAACAACGATGTCAACATCGGAATTGCTCGCTACTGAATCAACCGCGATTCGCGCAAGCTTTTGGAACCGTTCAAATTCGGGGGCATCAGAATCGAGTGGAACCGGCACTCCGCTGTCGGAGTTGCCGCCCATAAACAACCAGCGCCCATTTTCGGTTGACGTACGAATAAAACCGCCGATAAGTGCTTGAGCCTTACTGTCGCCAATGAGGGCAAACCTGGGAGTTTCGCGACTGTCTTCGACGCAACTATCAAACAATGAAGCAACTTCGGGATCGCTGATGCCACACGTGTCTTGGGTCCAACCGTTTGCGCCGCCCTCATCGCCAGTCTTGATATCGGGATTCATTTCGACAACTTTGCGACTCGAGATGCCGTCATTTTCAAATGTGGCGTAACCGACAAGACCGATCACGATCATTGATACAACAAGCGCAGCAGTCACCACCTTGACGCGGGGATGGAAGCGCAATGGCTTTTCAGTGAGTCGATAGGTGGCCCATGAAAGCAGCACCGACAATA
>CALPPJ020000167.1 GCA_943325425.2 Bifidobacterium breve
CCATCTTTGGTTCCTTGAATCCTCGTGCCGACATTCCTGCGTTGCTTGATATGTACCGCGCTGGTCAACTGAAGCTTGACGAACTCATCACCAAGACCTACAAGCTTGAAGACATCAACGAGGGCTATGAAGCCATGCGTGACGGCACGAATCTTCGTGGCGTTATTGTCAACGCCTGATTGTTGACACTTCAATGACTCAATCGTCGCGCAGTTCTCTGATCGCGTCGCTCGATGACACTGTCATCGGGCGACGTCGTGAAGTTGAACTAGTAGTCGCAGCACTTGATGCTGATCGGCATGTGTTGCTTGAAGGACCACCCGGAACTGGCAAGAGCACGCTGTTGCGTGCTGTCGCCGAAGGATTGGGTATCGGTTTTGTTTTCGTTGAAGGTAATGCCGAACTGACTCCCGCGCGACTTGTTGGTCACTTCGATCCGGCTCGAGTACTCACTGATGGTTATGACCCCGATGTGTTTGTTGACGGTCCTTTGGTGACCGCAATGCGTGATGGCTCGTTGTTGTATGTCGAAGAAATCAATCGTATTCCCGAAGAAACTTTGAACGTTCTGATCACGGTCATGAGCGAGGGCGAACTCAATGTGCCGCGTTACGGTCGTGTTGCTGCATCATCGGGTTTCCGTTTAGTCGCAGCGATGAATCCGTTTGATGCTGTGGGCACTGCGCGTATTTCTGGTGCGGTTTACGACCGTGTTTGCCGTGTTTCCGTCGGCTACCAAAACGCCGAAGTTGAACAACGCATTGCTGGGCGCGGTATGAAAAACCTCCCTGATGGCTGGCTTGACAAGGTTGTCGAGCTGGTGCGTCGTACGCGAACTCATAGCGATCTTCGCGTTGGCTCATCGGTACGTGGAGCAATTGACATGGCTGCGGTCACCGTGTCGCTGGCAAGCGTGCGCTCACTCACAGTTCTTGACGCGGGCGTTGGACTCGATGCAGCGCTCGTTGCGTTGTCGGGTCGTGTGCGTGTACGTGAAGGAAGTGTGCGCACCGCCGAAGACATCATTACCGAATTGTGGAATGAGGTGTTTGCCCCTGCCCCGCAAGGCGAATCGGGAAAAGCGAGCGCCCCAGCGGGGGCGACCCACTAGCCAAAGAGGGTGCCGCTGCTGATGACGCAGTGAATGAAGCATCCAAGAAAACTTTGTCGCGACGTGAGTTATCTCGTAATCCGCAATTTGAACAAGTGTCGCCCGAAGTTGGTGAACTTGATGAAACCGCTGTTGAAGAAGGACTTGAAGAAGATCCTGATGCGATGCTGGCGTTGCTGGCCGATCTCACTGGTGCCACCGATCAGAAATTACGTGATCTCGCCAAGCGTTTGGCTGGCCGTCTGTTTTTAGATGTTTCGAAGCGTGGCCCGGTGTCACCGCGCGGAATCGGCAAGATGGCAACGCGTCCGTATCGACCAGATGCTGGCGATATTGATCTCGATGCATCGATGGACGCTGTTCTTGAAGCGCGTGCCTCGCGTCAGGCAATCGACCCAGAAGGTTTGAAAGTTCGCAGTTGGGTCAAACCAGGAACGGCGATTGCATTGTTGGTTGATCGCAGTGGATCAATGGGAGGTAAGCCGCTGGCTACTTCGGCCATGGCCGCTGCGGCAGTTGCTTGGCGTAGTCCCGAGGATTACAGCGTGATTGCTTTTGGCAAAGATGTCGTTGTTGCCAAGGGTCAAACGTCGACGAAGTCAGGCGCACAAGTTGTGAATGATGTGTTATCGCTTCGGGGTTTTGGTACCACCGATTTAGCAGGAGCGTTGTTAGCGGCTGGTGATCAGTTGTCGCGCACACGTGCGGGTCGGCGTATCACTGTGATCTTGAGCGATTGCCGGGCGACGGTTGAAGGTGATGTTCAAGCGGCGGCACGAGCACTTGACGAGGTGGTCATTTTGGCGCCGTTAGGTGACGATGCCGAGGCCCGGGTATTGGCTTCGCAAGTGGGCGCACGAATCGCCTGCATTGACGGACCAAGTGATATCCCGTCTGCATTACAGACCGTGCTCGGCGACTAAAGATGGCATTGAAGGTGTAGCACTCAGTGCTACACTCGCTTCATGGCGCAAGTTATTTCTCAAAGAGAGCTGAGGAACGATTCAGCTGAAATTATGCGACGGCTTGATCTGGGCGAAAGTTTTGTCATTACACGCAATGGTCAATGTGTCGGAGAATTGACACCATTGCGGCGTCAACGATTTGTTTCTACGGATCATTTTCTAACGACGATGCACAATGCTCCCGTGATTGATGCTGCAAGGTTTCGTGCTGATATCGATTCAGTACTCGACCAAGATGTGAATCCACGTGCTTGATTCGCAACCGCAAATGGGAGTACTAGATACCTCGGTCGTGATTGATCTCCCTCGAATACAACGCGAGTTATTGCCGAACGAATTTGCTGTGAGTGCGATCACAATGGCCGAGTTGGCTGCTGGACCGCATGCAACATTGGATTTTGAGGAACGCGCTCGACGGCAAGACTTATTACAGCGAGTAGAAGCCTCGTTGGACCCATTGCCGTTTGATACTGAAGCGGCTCGCGCATTTGGCAGACTCTATGCGAGTGAGTTTCAGCAAGGGAAGAAAGCCCGTGGCGCGAGGGCACTTGATTTAATGATTGCTGCAACAGCTTTGTCGCATCGCTTGCCGCTGTACACGCGAAACCCCCAGGACTTTGTTGCAATTTCAGAGATTGTTGAAATTATTGCGGTCTAAATCTGATGTGGGTTTAGCGGCAGGCGGGATCGTTGGTTGGCAAGATGCCAACACTGTTTGACTCGACGTACACCGGAACCAATGTTGTAGTGGTGGTGCTCGTTGTTGTCGTGGTCTTTGGTGCTTTTGTCGTGGGGGGAGCGGTTTGCCCAGCAACGGTGCTTGCAGGAGATGTTGCAACAGTGGTCGCAGACGCAACAGTGGTTGTCGGAGCAACAGTTGTTGTGACTAATTCAAAGATTTGTTCTGGCGCATCTAGCAAACGTGCTCGACCCTGGAAAACCGCCAAAACTGCCTTCATGTTGTCGGTCGTGATACGTGGTTCAATGACTGAGAGTTCACCCACCATTTTTCCAAGACCTTCAATTTGGTAGGTCTTCATGGTTGACGGATCAAGGTTCTTCATGGCGCTTGCCAATTCAAGCAACTTGCCGGCAGTGAGGTTCGCGTCAAGGATCACGTATTTCAAGGCAGCATCAATCAGTTCTTTAGCGACTGTCGGATTTCCAGCTGATTTGTCGAGGGCTTTCTGAATGGCTCGACGTAAGAAATCTTGTTGACGCGAAATTCGACCACGATCGGCAGCTGGATCTTCGACCCATTTTTTGGTCTTGGCGTCGTAGTAGCGGAAGTGACGTGAACGTACATATGCCAAGCCTTCTTCTCCACCAAACGTGTGGCACCCGGCTTGTTCGATCAGCAAGTTGGTGTTCTTGTCTTTGACCGGAGTGGCAAAGGGGACGCGCACTCCGCCAACAGCATCAACGATCTCTTTGAATGCACAAAAGTCAATGTTGACGTAGTGATCGATCAAGATGCCGAAGTTGTCGAAGATCGTGACGATAAGTGGGTTGGGATCGTCGCGGTTGAACGCACTATTGATTCGACTCTTGGTTTTCTTGCCGTTGATACGGACCCATAAGTCGCGAGGGAACGACAACACGGCTGCCGCGTTTGTTGCGGGGTCGAGGCGCAAAATCATGATGGTGTCAGCGCGCTCACCTAAGCCATTGCGATCTCCAAAGGCAGCGGCATACGGCGAATCTGGATCAACACAAGCCCCATTGTCGGTTCCAGTAATCAAGAAGTTTTTTGCGGTGAGGTCAACAGGCACGGGAGGCTCGGTGACCGATGGTTCGCCAGTCACTGGATCAATCGGCGTTGTTGTGGTTGGCAAGGTGAGAGTTGGTCCACCTTCGGCTCCGAGGATAGAAACAACTTTGCGATCGTTGGCCTTTTCGTTGCCGTAATACACAGCAACGGCAGCGCCGAGGCACGCGACAACTAAAAACGAATTGAACGTGAGGACGAGTCGTTGGGGCCAGGTGCGGTGACGTTTGCGCACTGGTTCAGCAGTCAAACGAGGAAGTCCCGTCAGGGTGTCATCCTCGGTTTGCGGGTCGATGCCAGGCGACTGATCGCCAGGTTCTACAGAGTCCGTCACAGGATCTACAAACTACCCGTCTTGACGGGTGGTTGTCTTTCAGGACGCGGGTTCGGGTGGTGCCAAAACAGCTGAGACTGTTGTCTCGCCGGCGTTTGCCACGGTGATCCACGAACGCACGCTTCCGGCGTCGCTCAGGTCGCCTCGACCTAACTCAAAGGCGGCCAAGACCGCTTCGGGGGCTGACACAGTGGCCTCGGTGACCGCAGTCTTTTGTGAGGTCTTGGCATCGGTCTTGGCGCGGCGTACC
>CALPPJ020000168.1 GCA_943325425.2 Bifidobacterium breve
CAAGAACTAATTGCAGGGCAATTCGAGCTTCTGCTCGCGCCAAACCAGCGCCGGGGCAGAAATGCTCACCATTTCCGAAAGCCAAATGATCTTTCACATTGGTCCGTTCGGGGTCGATGGAATCGGGGGCGACAAACTTACATTCGTCGCGGTTAGCCGAGGCGAACACCAGCCACATATGGTCTCCAGCCGGAATCGTCGTCCCGGCAATGTCAACATCAACCTTGGCTTGACGGAAGAGTCCCCCAACTGGAGCCTCGCTGCGCAACATCTCTTCGACAAAGGCCTCGATCAGCTCGGGCTGTTGACGGAGACGGTTTTGCAGATCCGGGTTCTCAGCCAAACAACGGATCATGTTTGAAATCAAGTTGGTCGTTGTCTCGTTACCTGCCACCAAAAACTGCTGCAACATGCCGAGCTGCTCGTCATCAGTCAGTTCTTCGCCGTCTATTTGAGCGTTAGCGATATCGCACAACAGATCTCCGGTGGGACTGGCCTTGCGAGCAGCAATCTGCGCCAAGAAATACTCGGTGAATTCTTTGGTTGAAATCAAAAAGCCCCGCACTTGTTCGACAGAAGGCGAATGATTTCCAACTGGCATCACGATGTCATCGGACCAACGCTTGAACGTGGCCAGATCTTCACCAGCCACGCCAAGAGCGATAGCGATGATCGTCATCGGTACGCCGACGGTAAAGGTTCGCAAAATGTCGGTTTGACCATTGGCCTGTAAATCTTGCTTGACTCCGGCCAAGAGTTTGAGTGCGACCTCGGTGATTGTCGGTTCCATGGCCCGAATACGATCTGGCCGAAACGCTGGGTTCACCAATTTGCGCTGACGGCGATGATCTGGTGGATCGGCATTCAACAGAACTGCCACCCGACCTCGAGTCATGGTGTTTGAACCCAAGAGAGCAGCCATATCGGGCTCTTGCATGAGTTGCATGATGCCGTTCATTAAAGCCTCGCCTGCGGCCTGAGGGCCAGTAGGACTCAAACTCGAGAAGCGATCGGTGTCGCGAAGAATGGCGCGCACGTCGTCGTAACGCGTGATGATCCAGGCACCCAGGTCGGCATTGAATTGAACCCCTTCTTGGGCACGCAACCCCGCGAAGATCGGGTACGGGCACGCAATGGCCGCTTGCTTGCGGTGAATCAGGTCATCAATCACTAGTGATTCGCTCATGGAAGTTCTCTTTTCGTGAACTAAATCGACGTTGGGTCTGTTCACAAACTAATCGGTGGATTAGTTTGTGTACACACCCGTGGGGACGGGACCAATTGCTCTATCTAGGGGGAAATATGTCGACGACCGCCGATCACGAAATTTCAACACACCTCTCGTTTTGCCGCTTCTGCCATGCCAGTTGCCCCATCGAGGTTGACGTTCAAGAAGGTCGCGCGGTTGCTATTCGTGGCGTTGCCGACGACCCGATCTTTGCTGGGTACACCTGCATTAAGGGCCGCCAGATTCCTGAACAAATGACTCACCCCTCACGCTTACTCAGTTCGTTACGCCGCCGTCCCGATGGAACCTTTGAAGAGATCTCCTCAACATCAGCCATGGACGAAATTGGCGCCAAGTTGCGACACATTCTCGATACTTATGGTCCGCGCGCGATCGCGTCCTACACCGGTACCGGTGGATACCAAAACTCTCTAGCCGTGCCAGCAGCCCGCTCCTTCCATCAAGGCTTTGACTCCCCCAGTTTTTATACGTCGGTCACCATTGATCAACCAGCAAAATCAACAGCGCCGTTTCGTGTGGGTATCTGGGAAGCCGGTTATCACAACTTCAGTGATGCCGAAGTGTTGCTCGCAATCGGTTACAACCCAATGGTGTCAAGTTTCGGACCGGTCGGTGGATTACAAGGAACAAACCCTTACGTCGTGTTACGTGAAGCCAAAAAACGCGGGATGAAATTGATCGTTATTGATCCTCGTCGTACTGAGTTTGCTTCGCAAGCCGACATTCACTTGGCACCCAAGCCAGGCGAAGACCCCACGTTGATGGCCGGCATCTTGAAGGTTGTCATTGATGAAGGTTTATTCGATCACGAATTCTGTGATCAGTGGGTTGCCGATTTACCGCAACTCGCCGATGCTGTCTCAGCGTTTACGCTTGAATACGTTGCGCAACGTTGCGACGTTCCAGCCGATGACATCGTTGCCGCAGCTCGCATGTTCGCTTCAGCAAAGAAGGGAACCAGCGGGACCGGAACTGGTCCGTCAATGGCTCCGCACTCTGGACTCACCGAGCACCTCTCGATTGCCCTCAACACCATTTGTGGTCGTGTGAATCGTGAAGGTGACAAACTCGAAAGCGGATACTTCTTGTACCCCGAGACACCACGTCGTGCACAAGTACATGCAGCACGGTTAGCCGCCTCAGGGGCTCCGTCACGCATGCGCAATCTGCGTGGTATTCGTGGCGAGATGCTGACAACCACTTTGGCTGAAGAGATCTTGACACCAGGCGAAGGACAAGTGCGCGCCCTCATCGTGAGCGGTGGCAATCCAGTTGTCGCGTGGCCCGACCAAGAACTCACACTCAAGGCAATGAAAGATCTTGAGCTACTCGTCGTGATTGACCATCGCATGTCGTCAACGGCCGAGTTCGCCCATTACGTCGTTGCACCAACTCTCTCGCTTGAACGAGCCGACATTCCCCACTTGATGGATCGTTGGTTCCGTGCTCCGTACACCAACTACACCGATGCCATCACCGAGCGTGAGGGCGACGTGTTAAACGAATGGGAAGTGTTCTGGGAACTCGCCAAGCGCATGGGCACAACGCTCCCCTTCGCAGGTGGTCAGACTCCGATGGATGAGCGCCCAACTGATGATCAGATGATTGACCTCGCCTATGCCGGCTCACGCATGCCCATGGATGAAGTTCGTGCCAACCGCAGGAAAGTTCACCCCGACAAGATCATGACTGTCTCAGCAGCCGATCCTGATTGCACGGCCAAATTCACCGTTGCTCCCGATGACATCGTGGCCGAGATGAAAGAGATTGTGGTCGAAGGAGACGGTGCAGCCGCTCTCGGTATTGATCCTTCGCTCTACCCGTTCCGACTCGTGAGTCGCCGCCTCAAGCATGTTCTGAACTCGTACGGGTCAGACCTCTCGGTTCTTGGCGCTAAAGGTTCATCAAACTCGGCTTACATGAACCCAGACGATATGAAGGATCACGATCTTGTTGATGGTGATCTCATTGAGATCTTCTCGCCGAGAGCGTCAGTACAGGGTCTTGTTGAGTCTGCTCCCGATGTTCGCCGCGGTGTGATTTCGATGGCTCACTCGTGGGGTGGTTCTTCGCTGACCGATGAAAAGGTACGCGACATCGGATCACCAACAAGCCGACTTGTCTCTGTTGACAAGGGTTACGATCGCATCAACGGCATGGTGGTCCAAAGTGCCATTCCCGTGCGGATCGCAGTCGTCGAACACATCAATCGCTGAATCGAATTCTGAGGAGACACAACATGGCGCGTATCAATGTTCCAGACGGAGAAGGTTTAGAAGCCCATCGCATGTGGAAGTTGGCCCCGCACATGGGGGCTGGCATGAGTGCGATGAGCGAAGCCGTGTACGTCAAGTCGAGTTTGAGTGTTCGCGAACGTGAAGTTGCGCGAATGAGAATTGCTCAACTTAATCAATGCGTCGTTTGACTGAATACACGAGCTGCATCGGCGATGCAGCAAGGATTAAGTGACGAGAACTACAACTCTGTTCAGCATTACCACGATCACCCCGACTTCACTGAACGCGAGCGCCTCGCAGCCGAATACGCCGAACGATTTGCGATCGATCACACGTCGGTTGATGATGAACTTTGGGGACGTCTGCAAAGCGTGTACAGCGATCCCGAACTATTAGAACTCACCATGACCATCGGATTTTGTGTTGGCATGGGACGTGCCTTCCAAGTTTTAGATGTGGCGCGTGACTTTGACATATTGTGGAGTCGCGAACCCGACTCAACCCCTCCTCAAACTAAGGAATAGCGATGACTCCTCTTGAAACAGTGAATGCCTTCATTCAGGCACTTGAAAACCGAAATGTCGATGCGGCTGTTGCGCTTGTCAGTGACAACTGCGAATACGACAATGTGCCGATGGGCAAAGTGTTCGGACCTGAAGCAATTTCATCGATGCTCAAGCCAATGATCGAAGGTTGCAGCGAAGTCGCGTGGCCCGTACATCGCGAGGCTGCGACTGGAAACTACGTGTTCAACGAGCGCACCGACAAGTTCCATATGCCTTTTGGCTGGCTGGAAATGCCCGTGACGGGCGTGTGGGAAGTTGTCGACGGCAAGATCACGCTGTGGCGCGACTACTTCGACCTACAGACCTACATGAAGCAACTACCAACTACTAAATAACCACGTGCTTCTGGTGCAGAATTGTTGC
>CALPPJ020000169.1 GCA_943325425.2 Bifidobacterium breve
AACGCCTTCAAGATGATTGAAGTCTTTGAGGCACTTGGCAAACCCAATCAAGAAGGTCTCGCAGACGCAATCAACAACCAACAGACACACTTTGACATGTTTGGTTTACAGATGGGTTTCCGTTATGAACTTGAAGGTTCAACGACACCCATTGCGTCGCTCAGTGATGACGTCATCCGCAACTACACGCCTTCAACCGAACCTGGTTGCCGTTTGCCTCATGGATGGCTGACACGAAACGATCAACGCATCTCATCGCTTGATCTCATTGGCCTGACAGAAACAACCGTGATCATCGGCCCCACTGCCAAGGCCAATGTGGACCACTTACAGGTCGGTCGCGACTTTGATGACCCCGACAATTGGTGGGGCAAGGTACTCGGCCTTTCAAGCGATGCCTGCCTTACAGTTCGCCCAGACCAGCACGTCGCGTCTTGCGATGCCGAATCACGTAATCCATTCCTAAAAGAATGAGAGCGCTCATTCCCCACAGCGGATAAATGACGCCAAGTACCACCGCAACAATGCCGACAGTTTTCTGAGTCTTGTATTCGACAGGCCGACGAGGAACACCCAACGTGCCCTTTCGACGGCGACGCAACCACATGCTGAGTGCCGATGAAATACTTACGATCACCATGGCACAGACAAGAGTCAAAACGATGCGGTTGATGACACCGAACTGAGTTCCCATATGGGTCTGTACACCAAGTTCGGCGACCCGTTGAATTGCTCCCCAGGTGTCGGCATCACTTGTACCTAACGTCTTGGCACTGAACTGATCAAGATACAACGCACCTTGTTGACCAAGTGAAGATGGCCATGGATTCATCACCACAAACGCACCGTACGAAGTTGATCCGTCGTCGTTCACCGTGTCGGTCGGTGGAGCGATCGAGAATCCGGCCAACATCTTTTCTTCTTGCGCGGCGCGATAAATCTCTTCAAGACCAACTTGCTCGGCGGGTGCTGGTGCCGGCATCGCATCCATGTTGTGCGATCCATCTTCTGACATATCCATTCCGGGCATATCCATCGATCCGCCCGAGGTCGGGACCGAATCTTCTTGTGATGCCCACGGAATCTTCATTCCGTTGCGAGCCAGATCGCCGACCTGAGGAATATTTGAGGGCGGTCCACTGATCTCCCAGAAATTCTCAGTATTCGGAGTCACTTTTGCAGCAACCGCCGAGAATTCATTGCCCCAAAAAGTTGCCCACGGCAAACCAGTCACCACAAAGAAAATCAAACCAGAGCCCAACAAAACTCCTGACGATGCGTGAATATCGCGCCACATCGGACGTCCGCCTTCTTTGAATCGCGGAATAAACAAACGCTTCTTTGAGCGCTTGCGAGGCCACCACATATACAGACCACTGACCGCGAGAATCAGACCCCAGCCAGCAATGATTTCAACCGCAACTTCTCCGATTTCAACTGTGCGAAACGCTGGGCCGTCTCCGAAGATTCCATTCAACGACGGAATAGGCATGGTGAATTGACGCGGGAGGATCGAACCGTGTGTCGAATTAGCAAAGGACACCAAACCTTTGTCGGGCCGCAATGTTCCAAGAACTTCACCGGTGTACTGATTCACAAACACATTGCGCGGAGTGCCGTCTGCGTCACCCATTGCAAATGTCGTCGAGAGATCTTTTTCTTTAGCAGGAGTCACCGACCAAAACTCGTAGTCGGGATACGCAGCTTGCACCGCCTGCATCTGATCGTCAAGCGACACCTCCTCACCTGACGGGTCGACCGTGTAGAGCGAATCGTGTTGCACGTGATTAATCGGTTCTGCATACAACACGACGAGGCCAGTGAAAGCGAACCACAGGAGGGCGGGCATAATGATCAACCCAGCCAAGAAATGGAGCCTCCACAAACGGCGCCACAACGCCCCTTTGACTGAGGGTTCATCAGCGATTTCAGTTGCGGTCTGATCAGGTTCAGTATTTGTCACAAAGCATCAGTCGCTCACCCCACCAAATAGTTCCCAATACCCCCGATCTGGTCGCGAAAAGCTGAGGAAATCTGCCACTTCGCCAGACCAGATCGGTCAAGTACGGTGTGCTTATGGCGAAATACGAAGCCTCCCTTGAGTCAGTGCAGCAACACCAGTTGCCCCAGTGGTTTGACGACGCAAAATTCGGAATCTTCATTCACTGGTACCCAGCATCAGTCCCGGCTTATGCACCACTCACTGAAGATCTCTTTGCTCAAACCGCCAAGTACGGCGATGTCGTGGCGTTCACCGAGTCGCCGTATGCCGAGTGGTACGTGAACTCGCTCGCTATTGAAGGTTCGTCGGTCCAGAAACATCATGCCGAGGTGTACGGCGATAAACCTTACGACGAGTTTGTTGACGAGTTCTTCGAAGCTGCCAAAGAGTGGAACCCCAAAGATTGGGCTGACGTCTTCGCTCAATCACATGCCAAATACATCGTGATGGGAACACGACATATCGACGGGGCACTCATGTGGCCTACCGAATTACACAACCCATTCAAAGGCCCTCGTTACACATCGACTCGTGATCTCGTTGGTGAAGCAATTGATGCAGCACGATCTGTCGGCATGCGCGCGGGCTTGTACTACTGCGGAGGACTTGACCTCACCTTTCAAGGACTCGGCTACAACGGTTGGCTCAGCATGTTGATGGCTACGCCACAATCAGATGAGTACAAGCAATACGCCACCGCTCATTACATGGAACTCATCAATCGTTATTCACCAGATTTACTGTGGAATGACGTGGGTTGGCCTGGTGGAGGCGCAGGAGCACTTCAACTGATGGCCGACTATTACAACATCAACGAAAACGGCGTTGCCAACGATCGCTTTGACATGATCGGTGTTGTTCAAGGCAGTGCCCATTGCGATTACATCACTCCCGAGTATTCCTCGGGACTCACTGCACCAGGTCGCAAGTTTGAAGTGTGTCGTGGAATCGGCATGAGTTTTGGTTACAACCAGCTCGACGACGAAACAACTTATGCCTCAGCGGCCGAACTCATTCACTTACTGATCAACAGCGTTGCTGATGGCGGCAATCTGTTGCTCAATATCGGCCCGAAAGCCAATGGTGAAATTCCTGGTATTCAGAAGCAGCGACTGATTGAAATTGGGCAATGGCTCGAGATCAATGGTGCCGCAATTTTTAGTTCACACAAACTTGAGATGAATACACTCACAGCCTCTGACGGTTCAGTTGTGCGGCTCACGCAAGGTGCTGATGGCGCGACGTATGCAATGATCCTCGCAACAGCGCACGACTCATTCACGATTCCAGGCTTGCCACTTGGTGTAGTCGAACTACTCGGATCAAGCGAGACGATTCAACGCGATGGCGACACCATCACCTTGCCCGCAGTACGACCCGGCCAACCAGCCCTCACTTTCCGCATTACTTGACCGATCTGGTCTGGCCAAGTGGCAGTTTTCCTCAGCTTTTCCCGACCAGATCGCCGTACCCTCTCATCGCTTACGGCCAGAGGGGTTGGTCGACAGTCCACGAAACGGGATTACCCCACGTTTCTTGGAACGCCACTTCATGAGGTTGCTGACGCTTCGCCACACCCCACTTACCCGTCGGATATCCAAGGGTGATCATCGCCATCGGCACCCACTCGCCCACTGCCGGAGCACCCAACAAATCAAGCACCTGTTGCGTGTGCTTCTTGAACAACAACGTTGTCAACGATGTTCCAATACCTTCGGCAGTCGCGGCCAATTGCAAACTCCACAAAGCCGGAAAGATGGAACTCTCGCCGTTGGGCTTACCCCATGCAAACAACAGCGTCGGCACCTTGTCAAGGTTGTCCGCCAACCAACGACCTGACGCATAGGTCTTCTTCACCTGGATGACCTCTGGATCATTGGGATCACCATTGGCAATCAGGTCCATCATGGGCTTGTATTGCGTGGCATTCAAATCCGTTAAGGCTTCGCTATAGATCTTCTGCAACGCCGTCTTCTTTGCTTGATCAGTCAAGATGAGGAAGCGCCACTTTTGTGTATTACCCCCCGATGGGGCGCGCACTGCAGCATCTAACAATTTGGCCATGATTTCGTCAGAGATTGGCTCGGTCGTGACACGACGCATGGCGCGAGTTGTGTAAAGGGCTTGCGAAAGTTCCATAGCAAAACTCTACTCAAATCGCCCACTTTGCTCGCAGTCCCCTAACCTCACCCATGTGAGCGCAACCGCCGTGACATTTGAAAACTCATACACGCAGACTTTGCCCGAGTTGGCCGTTACTTGGAATTCAGATGTTGCCCCTTCACCCAAGGCACTGATCGTCAATGAAGCGGTTGCTCACTCTTTCAATCTTGATCCCCAGTTCTTGAAAACAGAAGCTGGCGTGCACTTCTTGCTCGGCAATGAACTCGTTGACAGTTGCACCCCAATGGCA
>CALPPJ020000170.1 GCA_943325425.2 Bifidobacterium breve
CCGGGGCCAGCGTTGTCGCCAACCTGGTAGGTGAGCTTTTTCACCAAGCACAACGTTCTCCCAAACCGAGAGGCCATCAACCAAACTGAAGTGTTGGTGCACCATTCCGATACCTAAATCGGAGGCAATTTGCGGACTTCCGATACGAGCATCTTTGCCATTAATCGCAACAGATCCTTCGTCGGGCGTTACTAACCCAATGAGGATTTTCATCAGTGTGGACTTACCCGCACCGTTTTGTCCGAGCACACCGTGAATTTCTCCGGCGCGCATCGTGAGATCAACACCATCACACGCAGCAAGCGCGCCATAGCGTTTCACAATTCCTCGAACAACCACCGCAGGTGGAGGGACCGAAGTCCCTCCACCCTTGTGGTTTTCGATTGAATGATCCGAAACCGGATCAGCCACCGTAAGCCTGGCCCTTGATTGCACCAAGTTCAGCACCGAATTCACCGGCTGCCAACTTTGCGCCAATCTCGTCCATAGCGGTCTGCTGCTCTGGAGTCGGGTCACAGATAACTGCACCGGGTGATCCACCGGGGCCAGCGTTGTCGCCAACCTGGTAGGTGAGCTTTTCGCCCTCTTTGAAGGTTCCAGCAACAATGCGGTCCAATGCTTCGAGGATGTAGTCACCAGCGTCAAACTTCACGGCGATGTTGTAGGTCAAGTCAGTGCGCTCACACGCAGTCGACGAACCAGCTGACATCGTGATGATGCCGTCAGCATTTGCCAACTGCACGATGGGCTCAAGAGCACCAGCGAGGTAGGCATACACAGCGCCAACACCAGCAGCCTTGGCAGCGTTATATGCCTCGGTTGCACCAGCAGTGTTGTCGAAGTCGTAATCGTAAGCACCGGTCTTGACGTATGAGAATTCAACGTCGGGGATGACTGCCTTAAGTCCGAGTTCGTAAGCGAGGTAAGCCTCTTTTTCGAAGTTCAGATCACAGCAACCAAGGAACGTTGCCTTGTTGTTGCCAGCGGCCTTCAGCAAGAGACCCGTTGCATAACCAGCTGAGTAGCTGATCTGAGCTGAGTCGTCAAGCGTCTGTGCCAAACCGGGAAGATCGGCAAATCCAGCACCACAGTTGCAGTACCAGAAAATGTCCGAGTACTTCTCGGTGAGGTCAGCCAACGGTCCAGCAATTTCACTTGCACCGACCGCGATGATGTCAACGTTCTGCTGTGCCAAGTCGTCCATGGCAGTTGCAGCCTTGTCGGCTTCAATCTTGTCCACGATGATTGGGTCGGGCAGACCATTGCTTGAAGTGAATGCCTTCACGCCGTCGACGAGTGCCTGGTAGTAGGCGCCATCATTGGCCGGTCCGGGGATTGCGAGTGCGAACTGCACAACGCCGTCTCCGTTTGAGTCGAGAGCCGCAATGTCACCGGCGGGAGCATCAGTTGACGGAGCTTCGGATGACGGAGCTTCGGTTGATGGTGCTTCGCTGGATGCTGGAGCTTCAGTTTCGGGTGCGCTACTTGAGTCATCGCCGCCACATGCGGTGAAGAGCAACGCAGCAAAACCGAGAGCCGCAAGCGGCTTACGGAAATTAGCTTTCATGTTTCCTCCTGTTGTTGTTGTTTGTTCACGCGTCAACCTTGCGGCCGACTTCATTGCGTCATTGCTTCGCGTTGTCACAACTTTAGTTTGTGACCACGCGTCGTTCTCATAGCGAAAAGCTACGAGCCCCCTCTTTTGGCTTCTGATCATCTCTTCAGCCTCGAGACCACGTCGGCTTTATAACGGTATGCCGAATTTAATCGCTCACCTGCGGCGAGCGCTTCTAAAACCTGCTCTTCACCTTTTTCATACAGAGCAGCAGCTTCTAGGATTTCCTGAGCATCCTTAGCCGACAAGCGGACACAACCAGAGTCATCGAGCACAATCTGATCGCCCGTCGACACTTCTTGCCCAAGAATGTCGACTGTCTCACCTACCGAAACAACATGGGCCCGCCCAAGTGGGCCGACAACTGCGGTTCCGCTGGCATAAATCGGTAGTTCTAGGTTCTGCATGGCAGTGATGTCTCGGACAAAGCCATCTATAGCGACGCCGACAAATCCGGCTTGCTGCGCTGAGGCCGTCAAGATTTCGCCCCAGATCGCACCACCGATATCAATGGCCCCAGCGATCACGAGAACCTTGCCTTCTTGCATCGCCGAAAGAACTTCGTACATCGGCTTGAAATCGGCGCCCGAATCGCGCCGCTCAATCTGCACAGTGACGACTTCGCCAACTACTGGACAGCGCGCCGCGACGATGGGTGCGAGCGGAGGCGTGAGCCAACCACTCATTCCGCGCAACGCGAGAACATCAGCAATGGCCGACGAGGAAGCAGCGGGGATTTTCATCCGGCCTTTTCTGTGACGGCGTTGTCAGCGACCAACTTGATCTTGCGACCAGGCCAGTTGCGCTGATAACGATGCACCAACCAACGATTGAACTGCACATGACTTTCTTCTTGCCATGAGTACCGGCCTCGTGGAGCGAATTGCGAATGCATTCCGCGCTGCACTTTTGTCGTGGCATCTTGGTCTTGCTTGACGAATACCTGCACACCAGCGTCACTCATCTCGAGCAAGTACTCAAACATGGGGTGCTCAAGTGCTGACGGGTGGAACAAGTAACCAATTTCTACGTCAATCGTGTCTGGTGACGTTGGACGAATAATGAAGAAGAATGCTTGGTCGGGAGCAGTGCCGAAGCACAAGGTCGGTGGCATCAAAGCAAATGTTGAACGCCAGCGTTCTTCTTCGGTGAGCTTCGGGAATACCGGCATCAAAGCTTTAGTGGTGGCATTGAAGCCACCGTCAATATGCGTGTAACCGTTGGTACGAAACATCACTCCCGATGCGTCATCCCACGGCACTGGAAACGCCGCCATGTTGCTCGGACAGAAATCTTGAATGGTGTGGTGTAAACGATTGGCGTGATATCCATCGTTGAAGTTCTCCATCATGACCTTCCAGTTCCAGGGAAGGTCTTTCAGCGTGAATGTTCCGGGGCACACCGTGTTTTCAAGTTCGTAATTTGCGAGCAAGGGTTCGTAACGCGACATGGTCGGACCAAACGGTGCGGCATCAAGATCAAAGTTGACCATAATGAAGCCCTTCCACAATTCAACTTTCAGATTGGGCATACCCCATTGCTTCTTGTCGAAGTCTTTGGTCTTTTCCATTGCCGGAGCGCCAAGCAATCGACCATCGAGGCCGTACACCCACTGGTGATACGGACACGTAAAGGTTCCACAATTGCCCGCATCTTCTTTGATCTGCATTCCGCGGTGCTGACAAATTGAAGAGAAGACGTGAACTTCGCCCTCTTTGGTGCGGGCCACAATGACATGCTCGCCATTGGCAGTCGTGGTGTAGTAATCGCCAGGATTCTTAATTTGATCGACACGACCAACGCACAACCACTCTTGAGCAAAGATTGTCTTCTGTTCAAACTCGAGGAATTCGTCCGACGTATAAATCACTGGCGGCATCGTGCAGGCCACCGACACATCGGCAATTGAAGCATCAAAAGACTTCAGTAGTTCATCGTTCAAAATAGTCATTTCTTTGTCCTTCCTAGATGTCTCACGACGGTTGACTTTCTTTCAACAGAAACTTACGAATTTTGCCAACACTCGTTCGGGGTAATTCGTCCACAAAAGTGATGTCCCGAGGCCTCTTTGATTTAGCGAGACGCTCATCGCACCAGGCGTGCATTTCAGCGACTGTCGGCGCCTTCAAAGGATCACGCGCCACAACAAACCCGACCGGCACTTCATCACGAATATCGTCGGGTTGCCCAATGACCGCAGCTTCAAGAATCTCGGGATGGGCTGACAACACTTGTTCAACTTCAACTGTTGAAACGTTCTCTCCGGCGACCTTCAACACATCAGCGCGACGACCATCAAAATAATGGCGACCATTCGCATCGCGAGTGGCGCGATCTCCAGTCAAGAACCAACCATTGCGATAACTCTTTGCCGTCGTGGCGGGATCATCGAGGTATCCGCTGAACAAGGTGACACCAGGCGTCCCACCGACAACGATTTCACCGATTTCACCAACGGCAACTGAACGACCTTCGCCGTCTTGCACATCAAGAATGCAACCTGGCGAGACATAGCCCATGCAATCAGGGCGCGGAACTGCAGCCTCATCGGTCAGTACTGCAGGAATTGTTTCGGTCATGCCATACAACTGTCGCGGCTGGCATGACAACAATTCAGAGAGTTCGGCGTATTGATGTTCGGCAATGTTCATTGCATACCAACAATGTTTGAGAGCCAAACCAGGCACTGGCGTATTGCCTCGCGCCAAGATCATGCGAATGGGCGCCGCGAACAAACTCGCATGAGTCGCTGAGTAAGTCTTGGCTTGTTGTAAAAAGCGGGTCGCACTAAAGGTGCTCA
>CALPPJ020000171.1 GCA_943325425.2 Bifidobacterium breve
CTCAAGATTGAACCGGGTTGGGACATTGAACCCGTGCGGGTCATTCGTCAAACCTTTGGTGATCACATTCCATTGCAAGTTGATGCCAATACTGCGTTCACACGCAATGACGGACCCTTGCTTGCGCAACTTGATCCGTTCAATTTGTTGCTCATTGAACAACCCCTCCCCGAAGATGACGTGACGGGTCATGCCATCATCGCCAAACAAGTCGGCACACCGATCTGTCTTGATGAATCGATCGTGTCGTCACTGGCCGCTATTGATGCGATTGAACGTGGCGCTTGTTCAATCATCAATATCAAGGCCGGTCGCGTAGGTGGATACCTCGAGGCCGTGCGCATTCACGATGTGTGTCGCGAGCGCGGAATTCCGGTGTGGTGTGGTGGCATGCTCGAAACTGGCATCGGCCGCGCCATGAACCTGGCACTTGCCGGACTCCCGAATTTCACCATTACAGGCGATGTTTCGGCTTCAGAGCGCTTCTGGAAGAAAGACATCGTGACCGATCCCATTCGGCTCGAGAACGGTCACGTGCGCTTACCCAAGGGTTCGGGCACGGGCGTGCAGATCGACGACGCTTTCCTCGACGAAGTCTCGACAAGTGCGATCACGCTACGACCGTAAAGCAGTGGCGGGACTATTGTCTCGGACATGACATTTCCTTTTCTTTCCGATGAATGGATGGATGCCGCTAAGGGCATCCGTGCCAAGTACCAAGGTCAAGCCCCCAAGATCACCGCAGTGATCCGTATCAATCAGGTCATCACCGATGTTCCTTTTGGTGACGGCACCGTGAAGAGCTACATGGACACCTCGTCAGGTGAGATGGAAGTCGAACTCGGCGAACTCGAAAATCCTGATGCTGTTGTGACCACCGACTGGGCAACTGCTCGTCAGATTTTCGGACTCAATGATCAGGCCGCAGCGATGCAGGCTTTCATGGGTGGCAAGATCAAGGTCACTGGCGACATGATGAAGATGATGGCCATGCAGACCGCCATTCCTCAGAGCGACATCACCGCCAAGGTCGCCGACGAAATCAAGGCCATCACCGAATAATCCCCTCGTGCTTCTGGTGCAGAATCGTTGCGTATTTCGCAACGATTCTGCACCAGAAGCACAATGAAATGTGACTATGTTCGCGGGGTTGAGCGGACGCGGGACGCGGTAAACACAGCGACGCACGCAACTCCGGCTGCAACATAGAACGCAGCTTGATACGAAGCTGGTGTCGGATCTCCACCACCAACACCTTGTTGAACTGTCGCCATGACGACAGATCCAAACACTGCGCCCATTTGCGTCATCAATTGTTGCATCGCACCGGCGACGCCCAAATCGTCTTCATTCACCGCGTTAGCAACAAGCGATGTCATCGCTGGACTCGCCATACCAATGCCGGCGCCCGACATGCCGAGTGCAAATAACATCAACATCAAACCTGTTCCTGGTCCGACCACAGCAAACGACAACATTGATGCGACCACACACAGACCACCGGCCATTCCCATGGCGCGCTCACCAATGCGAATCGTGATCAAACTTGCAAGCGGAGCGACCACGGCAAATGTGAGTGGTCGCGCAATCACCACAAACGAAATCTTGCTGTGGTCATAAAGCAAAATCTCTTCCAGAACTTGCGGAGCCATCAAAAAGCCACCCATGTACGCGAAGTTAGCCAATGTTTGCGACATCACTGGATAGGCAACGTTGCGGGTTCTCAACCAATGCAACGGCAACAATGGATCGGTTGCTCGTTGCTCAATACGTATAAACAACACCAATGACCAAGTTGCTGCCACCAACAATCCAATGGTGTACGGACTATCCCAACCCCACTTCGGACCTTGATTCACCCCAGCCAACATCATTGACGCGCCAGCACCCAAGGTGACCGAACCCGCAACATCGAAGTGCACATCTTTCTTGCGTTCAGTGTCGGGCAACAACCACACCGCAACAATCACACCGATGATGCATAGCGGTGCCTGGAACGCGAAAATAACTCGCCAACCAAAAGCTTCAACAAGTGGTGCTCCAGCAACAACACCAAGTACAGGTGCACCCGCGTTAACAAAACTCCAATAGCTCAAGGGCCGAACGCGTTGATCGGGCGGGAACAAGCGATTGATATACGCCATTGTCGCTGGACCAGTTGCCGCGCCAGCCGAGGCCGACAAAATGCGAAATGCGATCATGCTCGGTGCATCCCAAGCCATCGCTGTTAAAGCTGCAAAAATTCCGGCACCCAGCAAGCCATAGACAAAGATGCGTTTATGCCCCCACAAGTCGCCCGCTTTACCGTAAGCCGGCCCCACAACACCGAATGCCAACATCGGCCCCGTAATGCTCCAGGCAACTACTGAAACGCTCGAATTGAATTCATCAGCGATGTCACCAAGTGACACCACCAAAATGGTGATCGTAAAGCCAACGGTGAAAAGGGCCGACAAAACAACGATGAGTACAGCCCAATGTCGCCCAATAGGTACGCGCTGACCTAGCCAACGACGCAACAAAATTGGCCACGGAACAACACCAAGTTCATCAACGCCTACTGAATCAACGTTGAGCGTACGTGGAGTTGTTTCGCGGGCTTCTTCGCCCACGACTCAGGACTTGGGGGCGAGTGCAGAAATCGCTGTGGCGAGTGCACTCACTGTCCAGCGATCGTCCTGCTTAATTTCTTCAGCCATTGCCCAGGTAGCAACACGAGTGACTTGTCCACCTTGAACATAGAAAGTTTCTCCCGAGAACTCACACAATTCAGAGGCAAGGTACGCCACGAGTGGGCTGACGTTTGCGGGATCCCATTCGTCAAACTTGCCATCTTTGGCGGCCATGACATCTTCAAGACCGGGTGTTGCCATCGTGAGGCGCGTACGTGCAGCAGGCGCAATGGCGTTGCTCTTCACGTTGTAACGCGACAACTCTTTGGCACAAATTTGACTGAACGTCGCAATACCAGACTTCGCCGCACCGTAGTTAGCCTGACCGGGGTTGGAGAACAAACCAGAGGTGCTGCTGGTGTGCACCAAGTTGCGCGGCTTCGTGATTCCGGCCTTGGCCTGTTCGCGCCAGTACGCAGCAGCGTGGTGAGTAGGTGCGAAGTGACCCTTGAGGTGCACCTGAATAACGGCATCCCATTCGGCTTCGCTCATGTTGACCAACACGCGGTCACGCAAGATGCCCGCGTTGTTGACGAGAATGTCAAGATCACCAAAGGCTTCGATGGCGCTATCGATCATGCGCTTCGAACCTTCCCAGTCGGCAACGTTGTCGGTGTTGACAATGGCTTCGCCGCCCATGGCCTTGATATCGGCAACTGTCTGCTGGGCCGGAGTCATGTCTGAACCCGAACCGTCATTGGCTCCACCGAGGTCGTTCACCACGATCTTGGCGCCTTCAGCAGCGAACAACAATGCGTGCTCGCGACCAAGTCCACGACCTGCTCCAGTGATAATTGCAACGCGTCCGTCAAGTGCTCCCATGACAACTCCTTCAAGTTTTAAGTGATGTGTTTAAACCAAATTTTGTTGACCTCAGCCTATGCCAAGGTCATGTGCTCAACGAAAGTCGATCAGCTGCCGTAATACAACACGTCCAGCACCGTGCCTCGAGGCAACAACTGCCCCACGGCAACAGGCTGACCTGCTGAGAAAACCGCAATAGGGAAACCCCTGGTATTTCCGCTGACGGTTCCGAGTACAAAACCGGCGGCTTCTAATGCCGGACCAACTTTGTCGAACTTCAACGTCCCAAGTTGCGGCACTGCAACCAAATCTGGTCCCTTTGAAATTGCCACCGTCACGGCAGTTCCACGGGCCAACGATTCACCAGCAGCGGGTGATTGCGTTGCAACTCCACCGGCAGCAACAGTCGAGAACTGATCGTCACCACGATTGATCGTCAACTGCAAATCGGTGAGTGCAGTTGTTGCTGACTCAATCGACATGCCGCTCAGATCAGGAACAACTCGCGGTGCTGGACCTTGCGAAACAAAGGTGTCAACGGCGGTTCCCTTGATGACTTCTTGTCCCGCGACCAAAGTAGGTTGCGAACTAATCGTCCAACGGATGATCACGCCCGCGGGAACATCTTCGCTGTATTCAGGAGTTTCAACACCAAGCACCAAGCCGCCATCCGTCAATGTGGCAAGGGCAGTCGCGGCATCAAGACCATTCAATTCAGGAAGCGGAACTGGCGGTGGTCCAGTTGACACAACAAAAGTCAAGGCTTTTCCGGTTTCAAGCTTTTTGCCAGTTTCTGGATCGGTGCGAATGACTGCTCCAACGGGAAGTTCTTCGTTGGCTTCTTCAACAACAACAATTTCCCATTTGAACTCAGTCACCAAATTGGTGGCTTCACCTTGATCAACACCAATCAAGTCAGGAATTGCGTATGAATC
>CALPPJ020000172.1 GCA_943325425.2 Bifidobacterium breve
GCTCCATAAATACGCCAACACCGGTCCGTTAGCCGATCTGGCTAAGACCTCAGTCTCAAATGTCGCTTCAGTGACGTCAATAGCCATACCTTGACGATACCCCGCTAGCGACTTTGACCGTTCTTCAGGCACACAAGATCGGCGGTTCGTGGATACCGTACGGGGGCGTGAGTAGTGATTCGCCCAGCATCCCCGGTCTCGATATCAGCAAAGTCACCGCCTGGCTTGAGGCCAACGTCGCTGGCGCAGTGGGACCATTCACATTTGATGTCATTGCCGGTGGTCACTCAAATCTCACTTTCAAAGTCACTGGCAGTAACGGCCAACAATTTGTGTTGCGCCGACCCCCGCTGGGACATGTGCTCGCCAGTGCCCACGACATGGGCCGTGAACACCGCATCATTGCTGCCCTTAGTGGAACTCCCGTGCCGGTCGCTCCTGCCGTTGGCTTTTGCGACAATCTCGAAGTCAATGGTGCTCCGTTCTACGTGATGTCATTCGTTGATGGGTTAGTCATCCGCGAACGTGAAGCCGCAGAACGATTACTGAGCGTTGACGCTCGTCGCCGGGCCAGTGAATCAATTGTTGACACCATGGCCGCAATTCATGCTGTCAGCCCCGAGGCTGTAGGTCTTGGTGATCTCGGTCGTCACGAGGGTTACATCGCTCGCCAACTGAAGCGTTGGTATGGACAGTGGAACCAACAGAAAACCCGTGACTTACCAAGCGTCGATCGAGTTCATGATGAACTGTTGGCACGCATTCCCGAACAGGGTCCTGCCACTCTCGTTCACGGCGACTATCGCCTCGACAACTGCATGGTTGATGCAAGTGGTCAAGTCATCGCAGTTCTTGACTGGGAAATCTGCACACTTGGTGACCCAATGGCCGACCTAGGCCTATTGATGGTGTATTGGACCGGCCCCAATGACGATGCCTCGGCTTGGAATGGTTCAGCCTGCTCAACTCCAGGTTTCCTTGACCGCTCCGACCTTGCAAGGCGTTATGCCGACGTCAGTGGTCGAGATATTTCACAACTTGATTTCTACACAACCTTTGCTTATTGGAAACTCGTGTGCATTCTTGAAGGTGTGTACTCGCGTTATCTCGGAGGCGCATTGGGTCAACGCGATCCAGCCGAACTTGAACCGTTCAACCAACAAGTGATTGGTGCGGCCGCAAAAGCCGAAGACATGTTGAGTCGCTTGAAATGAGTAATGAAATTCGTGATCTTGAACTTCACGGCGACTTACCGCAATTGAATTCCCCCATTTTGATTGTGATGTTGCAAGGCTGGATTGATGCAGCTGGTGCAGCCAACGATGCGATGTCGGCAATTGAAAGCCAAATTGATCCGTTGCCGGTCGCAACATTTGATCCTGATGTTTTCATTGACTATCGCGCGCGCCGACCAACAATGGAAATTCGCGAAGGACGTAACAACGGAATCGATTGGCCGTCCATTGATCTCTACGCCGGCAAAGACACCAACGGCCGCGATGTTCTCATTTTGCGTGGACACGAACCTGATTCAGCGTGGAATCGTTTTTCAGCGGCAGTACGTGAACTGTGCTTGCGCATGAATGTTTCGATGATGGTCGGACTTGGCGCCTACCCCTTCCCCACTCCGCACACACGTCCGAGCAATTTGTCGTGTACGACACCAACGATTGAGTTACTCAACAAGATTGCTTTCTTGCGCAGCACCGTTGATGTACCTGCGGGCATGACCGCGGTACTTGAACAGGTTCTTCATGACAGCGGCATTCCTTCGATCAGCGTGTGGGCGCAGGTGCCGCAATACATTCCGGGCATGACCTATCCCGCAGCCTCTCTGGCGATTCTGCGCGGTCTCGTTCCGGTAGCCGACCTCCACTTTGATGGAACTGCCCTTGAACAAGAATCAGTGATTCAGCGCGAACGCCTCGACCGCATGGTGTCACGCAATAGCGAACACGCCGAAATGGTCGAAAAACTTGAGCAGGCCTACGACTCGTTGGTGCAAAATGCCAGTACTGATCCGCAGCAACCACTGATGACCGAGCAGGATATTCCGTCGCCCGAAGAAATGACCGCCGAGTTAGAGGCTTTTCTGCGCAACGCCAATCCTGATCTGCCCTAACGCCTCCACTAGTTTGAGAGACATGTAGTTTGAGAGACATGGTCGTGTCGCCTGGGACGCGTCCAAAATTTGGAGGATCATCATGAAAGTCGACGGAGGCATCAGCGCCAATTTGCATGACGCAATCAAGAGCGCCAAAGAAGCAGAAACTGCAGGTTATTCAGGCGCTTGGACCGCCGAAACTAACCATGATCCGTTCTTGCCGTTGTTGCTCGCCGCCGAGCACACCACCAAACTTGAAATTGGCACGTCGATCGCCGTCGCATTTGCCCGCAGCCCAATGACCCTCGCCAACACCGCATGGGACTTACAGGCCTACTCACAAGGCCGCTTCATTCTCGGTTTAGGAAGTCAGATTCAACCACATATCACGAAGCGTTTCAGCATGCCCTGGAGCAAGCCGGCGGCTCGGATGCGCGAGATGGTTCTGGCCATCCACGCCATCTGGGATACCTGGCTGACCGGCAACAAACTTGAATTCCGTGGTGAGTTTTATACCCACACATTGATGACTCCTATGTTCAGCCCACCGGCAAGCGATATCTCGGCTTATGGAAAGCCCAAGATTTTCTTGGCAGGCGTTGGCGAACTGATGACCGAGGTTGCGGGCGAAGTCTGCGACGGATTCATCTGTCATGGTTTCACCACCGAGAAGTATCTGCGCGAAGTCACCATTCCGGCGTTAGAGCGTGGTCGCGCCAAAGCAGGCAAGACCATGGAAGGTTTTGAAATCGTCGGACCGAGCTTTGTGGTGACTGGCAATAACGAAGAAGAACTTGAACGAGCCGCAGTCGGAACACGAAAGCAAATCGCTTTTTATGGATCGACACCCGCGTACCGACCTGTTCTCGAAATGCACGGTTGGGGTGAGGTTCAGGATCAACTGAATGTCATGTCCAAGCAAGGCGAGTGGGACAAAATGGGCACACTCATCACTGACGAAATCCTCAACACATTTGCGGTCGTCGGCTTGCCCGAACAAATCGCCCCTGAACTACATCACCGCTATGGCGATGTCATTCAGCGCATTTCGTTCTATGCGCCTTACAGCAGCGATCCCGAACGCTGGAGCAAGGTGATGTCGGCTTTGCAGTTGGCCTAACTAGCATTTGTTCGGTCCGATGTTTTCTTATTGCCTGACTTCACAAGTCCTTAAGTCGCAACCAACAGATGCACATTGCACCATGAAATAATCGCGACTGCAGTGGTTTTGCATCATTTAAATCCCTAGTCAACCAATTCAAGTTCGCCCGATAAGTACGACTCACGACACTTCGCGCGCTGAAGTTTTCCGCTGCTCGTCTTGGGCAAAGTTCCAGGCCTCACAAGCATGATGTCACGGGGTGGTAAACCCGAAACTTCAAGTGCCGAATGGTGAATCGCTTGGCGAACTTGATCGAGCTGATCAGACTTCACTTCAGCAACAACAATCACGGTTTCTTTACCCTTGTATCCGTCAACACCAAAGGCAATGACATTGCCAGTGCGGACACCTTCGATTTCACCCACAGCGCGCTCTATATCTTCGGGGAATACATTGCGACCACCCACGATGATCACGTCTTTGATACGCCCGCAAATAATCAATTCACCGTCGAGCAAGTACGCCAAGTCACCGGTACACAACCAGCCTTCATGGAACATCTCACGGGTTGCATCAGGACGCTTGTAATAACCAGGCGTGACGCTGGTACCGCGCAAAAGCAACTCACCCACATGTCGTTCGGGAAGTTCTTCTCGTGTTGTCGGATCAACAACTCTCATTTCTAAACCAGGAACTGCTTTACCAAGCATCGGCAAACGACGCGCCGTCACTTCGTCGTCGTCGGTTGCCTTGACAGGGCGGGCGATACGTTCGCGCTCCATCACGATGCGGTCAACCGTGTCGCACTTCAAACCGCGATAACGCGGCGGAAACGCTCCACCAATCGCAACTTCAGCCATACCAAAAGCCGGGAAGATACTTCCGGCCGACAAACCAAATGGTTCTGCCGCTTTGACAAATGCTTCAACCGCTTGAGGATCAACAGGTTCCGCTCCGGATAGCGCCAATGTCAAAGACGACAAATCAAGATCGGTGGCTCGTTTCAGAGCACGAGTTGCGAGCACCCACGAGAAGTTCGGACCAGCAGTCGCCGTGCCCTTCCAGTCGCTGATCCACTGCATCCAATGACCAGGATGCGCCATGAAATCTTGGGGTGCCGCTTGCACCAACTGCACACCGTTCAACATGGGAATTGACAAAAAGCCGACGAGACCCATGTCGTGATACAGCGGAAGCC
>CALPPJ020000173.1 GCA_943325425.2 Bifidobacterium breve
GCTTTTCGGGGCACACCGCAAAAACTTCATTCGAAGTGCCGCGCGTGCAACCTTGGTCGGCCGAGATGCCGCAGCGATACCGCCTGTTGTGTGAGCTCATCAATTCAGATGGGGAAGTGACCGAAGTGGTCGCTCAAGTCATTGGTTTTCGTCGCGTGGAAATCAAAGATGGATTAGTCAGCGTGAATGGTCGGGCTATCACGATCATGGGAGTCAATCGCCATGATCACCATCCCGATAAAGGCAAAGCAGTCTCGGTTGAGGACATGCGTCAAGACATCATCACAATGAAGCGAGCCAATGTGAATGCGGTTCGCACCTCGCATTATCCAAATGATCATCGCTTCTATGACCTTTGCGATGAATACGGTTTGTACGTCGTCGACGAAGCAAATATCGAAAGCCATGGTTTCAACACGAGTCTGTGTCATGACCCTCGCTACGCCGCCACTTGGCTATCGCGAGTTGCGCGAATGGTTGAACGCGACCGCAATCATCCGAGCATCATTATGTGGAGCCTGGGTAATGAATCGGGCTATGGCGAACATCATGATGCGTGTGCGGCTCACATTCGGCGAGTTGACCCAAGTCGCCTATTGCATTACGAAGGCGCTGTATTTCATGGTGGATGGACCGATGGTGGAAAGAATGTCACCGACGTCGTATGTCCGATGTACGCACCGCCGTCAGCAATTGAAATGTATGTGACCGCAAAACTAGGTGAGCGTCCGTTGATCTTGTGCGAATACAGCCATGCGATGGGTAACTCAAACGGTGGTCTGGCCGACTACTGGAAAGTCATAGACAAATATCCGCTACTGCAAGGTGGCTTTGTTTGGGAATGGAAAGATCACGGTCTTCGTCAGACATTGAAAGATGGCCGCGAACGATTTGCCTATGGCGGTCAATTTGGTGATCACCCGAACGATGGCAACTTTGTGGCCGACGGCTTGGTGTCTCCCGAGTGCGAACCGCATCCAGCAATTCAAGAATTGATGTGGGTGCATCGTCCACTTGCTGTTGAACAAACCGGTTGGAAACTGCGCGTCACAAATAGGCAAGCATTCCGTAACGCTGCGTGGCTGAAGGGAATCTGGGAACTGACACTTGATGGCGAGATTCTTGAAACAGGAAATTGGTCGCCTGAAGTTGAAGCAGGTCAGTCAAGTTTGGTTGATGCACCTACGAACCTTCTTGAAGCCAAGAAACTTAACGGTGAAGTACTGCTCACTGTTCGTTGGTTCGTGAAGAAGGCAACTCCATGGTGTGAAGCTGGCTTTTTGGTTGGCTGGGATCAGATCGTTGTTCGCGCCGCGGCGCCGCAGCGGATGCCAAAGCGATCTTCTAATGAAGACCGTGCCGACATAGACGTGCTTCTTGGTGGTAACCCGAGACTTAATTTGTGGCGGGCTGCAACTGACAATGATGGATTTAAGTTGATGCCAAATTTGGCATCGCAACTTGGTGTCGGTGGGCGAGCACTGTGGGACTGGCTATCGGCTGGGGTCAATACGAGGCCTGCGAATTCGTTGGTTGATCATCAATGTGATTCGTATGTCGACATCGATGGTTCGGTGGTATTTGATCACACGGTTGTTGTGCCGGAATCGTTAACAGATTTGCCACGAATTGGTGTGGTCTTTGAACTGCCAGCAGGCTTTGATGAATTGAGTTGGTACGGACGTGGGCCGTTAGAAAATATGCCTGATCGTAACTCGGGTGCCTTGTTGGGTATCTGGTCTGACGAACCTGATGAATTGCCCTACATCGTCCCTCAAGAGTTTGGTCTTCGCACGGATTGTCGTTGGATGGACATAGCCCGTAGTCGTGATGGTGTTTGCTTGCGAATTGAAGCACTGAATCCGACGGGCTTGCATATGTCGGCGGTGCATCATCGTGATGATGATCTCTTCAGTGCGGCGGATATCACTGAATTGATCTGGCGCGAAGCTCTGACAGTGCACATTGATATCGCTCATCGTGGAGTTGGTACAGCAAGTTGTGGACCCGATATTGATCCTCGCCATTCAATTGCAGCCGGCACCTACCGCTTTGCGTATCGGTTGCGTTTACTTGGCGCGACGGACGCGTAACTTGCGATCTTGAGCGGTGAGACACTCGCCAGTCTCAAGATCAAATTTCCATCCGTGCAAAGTGCATACCAACTCAGTGCCGGAGCATTCACCAAAGACTGACAGGTCGGCCTTGCGATGCGGACAATAGCGTTCAACGATGTAATCGCCGATCGTTATTTCATCGCTTGGTGTCTCTGGCGCAAATTTCTTGACTGCTTCGGCCTCAGTGCGCTGCATACGTTCAACGCTGAGCGATTTGAAGAAGTTGTACACGAATTCGTTGTATGAGCCCGAACGCCAGGCTGAGAATCGACATGACAAGAACAACTTGTCGCTCCAGTCAACGGCATTTTGTGCAACAACTGTCTCAACCAATCGCCGATCAATTTCAAAACGAAATCCGTACGGCTCATCGTTGTAGGGCCGCACTTGACCATTAGGAAAATCGATGAAGACATCAAGATCTCCAGCGCGTAACAAACAGGCGACTCCTATTCCTCGTCGCAGAGATGGAGCCATCGCCAGCAATGGTTCCCACCATGCTTTGAGCGTGTTCAATAACTCGTCGGTGGGCTGTGCCCAGTTGGCCTTCATGTTTTCAAGCCACTCGAGGTAGTCAGATTGGTAGTTGCGAAGATACGACAACTTGTCAGAGAAGATCTTCTGCATATCGGCAGTTGGAATCGGATGATCAACTTGCAACTCGTCGCCGATAGTGATTTGGGTTCCGGGCATGTTCATGATGCCGTGACGTGATGCTTCTTGAAGTCGTGACAGAAACTGAGTTTGGTCGGGGAAGATTGAGAGTTCTTCACCGGTAATTACATTGAATTGAAAGAGATCAGGGTCGAGAAAACACGGCGGACCAGCCGACGGAACAACAGCACGTGCATCAAGTGCCTCGACATAACGCAATGCACGCGCAAATTGACTATCTACTTTGAGGTCAATGAGTTCACGCATACGCTCTGGAGATTCTTGATACACCATCGGGTACCAAATGGCTCCCGAAAATTGCAGCCAATGTAAGTCGATTGGTCCGTGAGCACGAAGGGCATTGAGATCGCTAGTTCGGCAATCGTTTTGATTGACCAAGCGGTGTACGCCATCACTCACGACAAGCGCAGAGTCTCCAGCGGGGCCATCGGTGATTGAGGTTTCAACGTGTATCGCAACAGTGAGGCCATCACCTAGTTCGTGTTCGACTCCGTCAACGGTCTGAATGAATTCAGTAAAGCCAATTTTGCGCAAGCGACGTTCAAGTTCTGGGGTAGGGAAACCTGGTAACAAAACTGGTGTGGAGAGATCAATATTCGCCGGCAACCATTCTTCATCAAGATGATCGCCATGAAGATGCGAGATGTACAGGTACGTCGGCTTGCGTAGAGCATCGTAAAAATCCGCGGGCAACTGATCATTCCGTGGAAATACAAACCACGATCCAAAGAACGCTGGGTTAAACCAGGGATCACACAAGATTGAGCCCTGTCGAGTCTCAATAAAGATGCCGGCATGTCCAACAGACGTCGCGCGCATCAAAGAAGTGGTCACGTGTCCAAACTACTCAAAAGTGACGTCAGCAGAATGTGCGACGGGTAGTCCTTTGGTCACTTAGTGGGGGGATCTTTATACATGACACCAGCGCGTGACACGTTTTCAGTCCACTTAGAGCCGTCCCAGTAGCGGTACTCATAACGACCTGCGGGGTCTTTGTACCAGTCGGCCGGAACATTAGGCACAGCAGATTGTGTTGCGACTGGAGTCGAACCAGATGCTGATGACGGTGTGGGAGAAATAAAAGTGCTTGGGCTTGGGGGAGCATCTGCGGTTGCGGCCCATCCAACGGTGTCACTCACAGGAGTTGGCTGAACTGGGGCGGGTGATGTTGCGGTGACACTGACTGGACGTGACAAGTAAGCAACGATTTCGCCCGTCGCCACAATACTGACAACTTGCCAACCTTGAGCTGACATCGAGGTGAGTTGGGTCGCAAGATTGGCGGAGTCGTTTGCTGTGACTTTAAGTGAGGTGAACTCGAGCATGTTGCTGAGTGTAGTGCTGGTTTTTTAGTCTTGGGTAGCGGTGCCTTCAACGGCAACAAGTCCACGGGCTTCAGCTTGTGATGACTCGCCATCGAATACCAAAGACCCATCTCGTAAGGCAATCGTGCGCGCTGTACGTGCAACAAAACTGAGTTCGTGAGTGGCCACGACAAGCGCAGCGCCATCGGCAGAGGCCTGATCAAACAGGTCAATCAGCGCTTCTTTGCCATCGGCGTCAAGGCCGACAAATGGTTCATCAACAA
>CALPPJ020000174.1 GCA_943325425.2 Bifidobacterium breve
GATGTGCGTTTGCATACCCACTTTGCAGAAAACGCTGAAGATGACGATTTTTCTATTGCGACTTTTGGTTGCCGACCAATGGAATATCTCGAACGCACTGGCTGGTGTTCTGATCGCACATGGGTCGCGCACTGTGTCATGCCTAATCATGATGAAGTACATCGCCTTGGTGCCGCAGGTATCGGTGTGGCGCACTGTCCAAGTAGCAACATGATTTTAGCTTCGGGTATTTCGCCGGTAGTTGATTTACGTGCGGCTGGAGTAAAAGTTGGACTCGGCGTTGATGGCTCATCATCGGCTGACTCGGCATCGATGTGGCTTGAAGCCCGCCAAGCAATGTTGCTCGCGAAGTTGCGCAATGGTGCGAATGCTGGAACGGCACGAATGTCTTTAGAAATCGCTACTCGAGGCGGCGCGGGTTGTTTGGGTCGCGAAGGCGAGATTGGTGAGATCAGCATTGGTGCAGTTGGTGACATCGCGGTCTGGTCGCTGACCGGACCTTCGTTTGCCGGGGCGATCGCTGATCCAGTTGAAGGTTGGTTGCGTTGTGGTCCGGCGTCGGCCAAGCACACCGTTGTGCATGGACGAGTCGTCGTGCGCGATGGCCAAGTAACGCATCCCGCACTTGATGACATGTTGAAGTCACATCATTCGATTAGTTCACGTATTCAACAGTTGTCCTGAAAAGGTTGAACATGAAACAACCTGCTGCAGTTCTTTGGGATATGGATGGAACCATTGTTGACACTGAGCCATATTGGTTCGCTGCCGAATTTGAGATCGTCGAGATGCATGGCGGGCAATGGTCGCATGATCATGCTCGCGCATTAGTCGGTTCTGATTTACTCGATTCAGGTGCATACATGCGCGAGCACGGCGGGGTTGATCGTGAACCCGCCGAGATTGTGGAGATGTTGCTCGATCGAGTGGTGGCCCAACTGCGCGCCGAGATTCCGTGGCGTCCGGGTGCGCGCGAATTGTTGGCAGCAGTGAATGGTGCAGATATTCCAACGGCACTTGTAACGATGTCATGGAAGCGCTTTGCGGATCAAGTGGTTGAGTGTTTGCCAACGGGAAGTTTTCGAGTTTCGGTGACTGGCGATGAGGTCACTCGAGGGAAGCCACATCCCGAACCATATTTGTTGGCGGCTGAACGTTTGGGAGTGGATCCACGTCATTGTGTCGCGATTGAAGATTCACCAACTGGTGTGCGGTCGGCGTTGGCAGCGGGTTGCCGCGTTTTGGGTGTCCCGCATGTGGTCGCGATTCCGAGTGATTTAGATCAAGGTTCAGGTCAACTGGTCATCGCTTCATCACTCGTTAACACATCATTGAGCGATTTAGCTTGGTGAAGTAAGCGATCTGGTCTGGCGAAGTAGTAGAAAACCTCAGTTATTTCCGACCAGATCGCCAACATATTCAGCTGACTTGAGGCCGGAGAGGATTGCGCCTTCAACTTTTGGTCCCGCAAAGGCGTCACCCGCGAAAACCAAAGTGTTCACCGCGAAAAATGGTTCGGGCCACACCTTGCGCGGCGTTGCAAAGCGCCACTTCTTGTATTCGCTCGCCACGATCTGTGCATCACCAAGATATTTCTGAGCAGCCTGCGTGATTAGCGCTAATCCATCTTCTAGAGAATCGTCCCAATGAGCAGAACTCCACGCTGGGTTGGCATGAAAAGTAATTGCTGGAATAGGCGAAATTCCTTTGGCTTTGTTGTCGCCGATCCATGAGAAAACTTCATCAGGATTCTGTATTCCACCTGGCGACGGGATTGCCGATGGACCATCAAGTACCGCAAGTAATCCAATGGTTCGGTCGTAATCGGTCAGCAGTAAATCTTGTGGAAGTTCGACACCAGTGGTGACAGTGAGTGAATACGACTGCGGAAGTGGGCAGGTCATGATGACCGCATCACAATCAATTCGAGAATTGTCGTCAATAACAACAGTCCAACGCTCGGGATTAGTGTCGCATGGTTTCACCGCAAAAACGAGAGTTGAAGTTCGCACATCAAGACCCTGAGCAATGTGTTTTGTGAGAGCCGTCATTCCGTTGTTGACGACATAGCGCGGATGCCCGTCCTCGGCGACAAATCCTCGGCACCACTCGCGCACAACTCCGTCGGTGATCCAACGATCAACCATCTGCTGAAATCCTTCATCGCGAACAGTAAAGAACTGTGCACCGTGATCCAAGATTGCGGTCGATCCATCGGGCGTAGAGATACGCCGAGTGGCCATACGTCCACCTAGGCCGCGTCCCTTATCGAGAACTACGACATGATGACCATTTGCTTGCAGCAACTGGGCTGCCGTTAATCCACTGAGACCCGCACCAACAACGACAACATCACTCACGAGACAGAGCGTAGGTGACGTTGTTCGCTTGTGGCCTTGTTGTGCTTGGATTTCCAGACTTGCTCGGCTCGCGACAAGAAGTCACCAAGCACGCGATTGAAAGTTGTGGCGTGTTCAATCATGAGACCATGTGCGGCACCCGACAACACCGAAAGTTCTGCGGTAGGGATTCGGTCAGCAATTTCTTCGCTATCTCCACGGGGGGTCAGTACATCTTGATTACCAACAATCACGGTTGTCGGCACCTTGATAGAACTCAGTTGATCGCGCATCGAATCGTCTGCATCAAGAATTGCTTGCACTTGCCCCCTGAAGCCATGTGAAGGTCGGGATGTTGAGATAGGTCCAAGCCACGAAACTGCCGGCCATAAGCGACGAAGCGAACGTGGTCCGATGACCCAACGTGCAGCCACAGCAGTCATGGCACCCATACCTTGTTCGGTCGCAATATCGCCCCATGTTCCAATGAGGTCACGCCGCCACTGGTGATTGCTGCACGAGGTACAAACCAACGAGAGCGAGCGAACTCGTTCGGGGTACAGCACTGCAACGAGTTGAGAAATCACGCCGCCCATTGATGCGCCAACGACATGGGCATTGTCAATTTCGGCATGGTCAAGAACAGATATTGCATCTGCCGCCATTTGTTCAATTGTGTACGCACCAAATGGTTTGTCACTTCGTCCAGCACCACGATTGTCATGAGCGATCACTCGATAGCGCGTCGCAAGCACAAACCGCTGCATATCCCACATGTGCTTGTCTGCGCCGAGTCCCTGAATCATCAACACGGGCGGAGCCGATTTGCGTCCAATAATTTCGTAGTGAATGCGTGTGCCATCGCTTGCAATTGCGTAGGTCATGATGCTTGATCCCATGCAACTTTAGGTGGCACACGAACAACACCTTCCCAGGTAAAGAGTGAATCAATGATCTCATGGGTGCTCATTGAAGGTTCCCAACCAAGTTCCTGTGCGCAACGAGTACTAACTCCTCGTCGACCGTGATGCAGTACTTCCATCACGTGTTCGGGTACCGGTGCACCAAAGAGGTGTGCAATGCGACGGGTAATTGCCCACTCGGGGCCGATGAGCGGAAGCGGAATATGCCGACTTCTTTTCACGACAGAAAAGCCACTAATCGCTCCATCGCCAACGATGTTGATGGGATGCCCAATTGTGCGTTGCGCAGCCAACACAAAAGCTCGCGCTGCATCAATCTCGTGCAACACACTAAACATCGGTGGTTTCAAAATATTGAAAGGCACGAAAGGTAATCGCAACAGCCGGCCGAGTGGACTCGGAACATGAGGGCCCACAACTGGTGCGAGACGTAACGCCGTGACATCGGCGCGCGATCCAGCAAATGCAGTCTTCGCGAATTCCTCCAACTCGACCAACATGCGTCCGTAATGTGATGTCGGTTGAGTTGATGCAGTCTCATCGGGAATATCGATGCGGGTACCACCTCGGCCATATACCTCAAGGCCTGATCGCAGCACCACATGTTTCAGTGACTTGCCATCACACGCGGTACCAAAAACTGATTGCGATGCTTCGCGTGTAAATCGCTCGGCATGCGGGGGACTCGTACGCGCATCGGGTTCCCAGACGGCGAGGTGAATCAAAACATGCGGATCAAAAGACTTGATGATGTGCGCAGTACGAACCGAATCACCGGCATCAACAAGATGAAACTCGCTGCGACTTAAACGGCGTCGCGGCGGATCGCCGTCCATGCCAACGATTGACCCAACCCACGACTCTTTTTCAAGTTCGGACGCAACGAGCGATCCGAGTTGCCCGCCCATTCCGGTGATGAGAACTCGTTGACCAGAACGCGGCGCTGTTGCCATACAAGTGACGCTAGTACCAATGACCGACCGGGGCGGTCTTTCGTTTTCGTCTGAAGTGAGAAGTCAACGCTATTTAGCGCAAGAGGTGGGCGCGCAAAATGAGTTCACGAGCTGAGGGATCAAGTTGATGACCAGCGAGTTTCTCACCGATGGCGATGGCCTCA
>CALPPJ020000175.1 GCA_943325425.2 Bifidobacterium breve
GATCTGACTTACCTCATCGTTGAACCCGAGTATGTCGATCGTGCTCGATCGGTCGCTCCTCAATTACCAATGCTCGTGATTGGCGACGAATACGAAAAGACGCTGGCAAGTAATAGCGACGCTCGTGATTTCGCGCCACGTTCAGACGATGACATCTACCTTTTGTTTACTGGCGGCACCACCGGAATGCCCAAGGGCGTGGTGTGGCGTCATGGCGACGTGGTGATGGCTCTCGGTGGCGGAATCGACATCATGAGCGGCGAGAAAGTTTCGTCACCAGAAGGTTTTGTGGAAAAAGGACGCACTGGTTTCCCGTTGGTGTCGTATCCATTGCCTCCTTTGATGCACGGAGCATCGCAGTGGAGCGTGATGGCTCAGAGTTTTGTTGGCAACAAAGTTGTTTTGCGTGGAAAGTTTGATCCCGCAGACGTGTGGAGCACTGTTGAAAACGAAAAAGCCAACTTAATCATGATCACCGGAGATGCAATGGCGCGACCATTGCTCGACTATGTCGCTGCCAACACTGACAAGCACGAACTCTCGTCACTATTTGCGGTGAGCTCAAGCGCTGTTCTCTTTTCGCAATCATGCAAAGAACAATTCATTGATCTTTTCCCGAACGTTGTGATTACCGATGCGGTTGGTTCAAGCGAAGGCGGCGCCAATGGCATCACGATGGTTGGCAAAGGTATGCAATCAAAGGGCGGCCCGACAATTAAAGCTGGTCGAGACTCGGTGGTGCTTGGTGATGATTTATTGCCAGTGAAACCGGGCGAGATGGGTCGACTGGCGCGTGCTGGAAACATTCCGTTGCGCTATCACAAAGACCCCGAGAAAACTGCGGCAACATTTGTGACTGCACCTGATGGAAGGCGTTACGCAATTCCTGGTGACTTTGCGCGGCTTGAAGAAGATGGAACGATCACATTGATTGGTCGCGGTTCGGTGTGCATCAATAGTGGTGGCGAAAAGATCTTCCCTGAAGAAGTTGAGAATGCTTTGAAGGCCCACCCCGAAGTGTTTGACGCGGTCGTTGTCGGAATCCCAGACGACCGTTGGGGTGAACGCGTTGCAGCCGTTGTGCAAGCACGTCCCGGAACAACTCCAACGTTACAAAGCGTGCAAGAACATTGCCGCGCTCATGTCGCTGGTTACAAGGTTCCGCGCCAACTTACTTTGGTTGACCATATGGTGCGTTCGCCAGCGGGTAAGAGCGATTATCGCTGGGCGAAACAGCAGGCAATGATCGACGCAGGAATTGAAGGCTGATTGAAATGACTGGTCCGCTGCAAGGTATTCGTGTGATTGAACTCGTTGGCCAAGGACCTGGCCCGTATGGGGCAATGGTGTTGGCCGATCTTGGTGCTGATGTCATTGCGGTTGAGCGGCCCGAGGTTGCGGCGCGGGTCAATCGTGATCGTCTTGCAACAAATCCGCTGATGCGTGGAAAGCGCAGTATCGCTCTTGATTTGAAGAGCCCAACAGATATTGCAACTCTGCTTGATCTCACCGATCGAGCCGATGCGTTCATTGATCCATTTCGTCCCGGTGTGTGCGAACGTTTGGGTATCGGACCTGACGTCATGTGTGAACGCAACCCCCGCATGATTTATGGGCGCATGACCGGTTGGGGACAAGATGGTCCCTTAGCTCAAACGGCCGGACATGACATTGACTACATCTCGTTATCGGGTGCACTGCATCTCATTGGTTATGAAGGTCAGCCGCCAACTCCGCCTATTAACTTGCTCGGTGACTTCGCGGGCGGTGGTTTGGTATTGGCAATGGGTGTTGCGTGCGCAGTGGTTGAACGTTTCAGCAGCGGGCGCGGGCAAGTCATTGACACCGCAATGGTTGATGGTGCGGCAATGATTCTTGGCCCATTTTTCTCAGCATTCACTAACGGTTTTTGGGGTGAACGCGGTACTAATCATCTTGATGGTGGGGCTCACTTTTACAACGTGTACGAAACGGCCGAGCACACGTGGGTTTCAGTCGGGGCCATTGAGCCACAGTTCTATGCCGAACTCGTGCAGCGTCTTGGAGCAACTGATGACGCCTTGTTGCAATCAGCCGAGCAGAACAATCGTCAAGTGTGGGCGGCAGCCAAACAACGCATGGCTGAGATCTTCATGACTAAAAGTCGGGCCGAGTGGGAAGCGGTTTTTGATCAATCAGATGCATGTTTTGCTCCGGTGCTTTCACCGAGTGAAGTCGCGACGCATCCCCACACAGCAGCGCGTGGAACCGTCGTAACGATCAATGGTGTTGTGCAAGCACAGGCTGCGCCGCGTTTTTCACGTACAGAGGCAAAAGCGGGAGTGCCGTGTCACTCTGGTCAACACAGCGTTGATGAAATTCTGTCGTCGTGGAAGTAGCGAAGATTTAGCGACAGACGGTGGCGCCGTCGACTAACAGCGACTCACCACACACGAAACTGGCTCGATCACTGCATAGCCATACTGCTGATTCGGCGATTTCGGATGGCTCGCCCAAGTACCCGCGACCGATTCCGCGACTCACCATTTTTTCAATCTTCGGATCACCATTGATGAACCCTTCAATCATGGGTGTACGGGTTGTGCCGGGAAGAATCGCGTTAACGCGTACGCCTTTGGCCGCAAATTCTTGCGCCGCGCACTTTGTGAGACCGAGTACTCCATGCTTGGCTGCCGTGTAGTGCGGCAATCCTGGAGCGGCGACTACGCCCGCTCCTGATGACACATTGACGATCGCTCCAAAACCTTGAGCTGCCATCACACCGAGTTCATACTTGAGACACAAAAAGACGCTGGTGAGATTGGCATTGATCATGTGCTGCCATTCATGCAATGGCAGATCAATAAACGAGCCGAATCGTCCACTCACGCCGGCATTGTTGACAGCGCAGTCAAGGCGACCGTAATTGTCGATTGCTGAGTTAATGACTGCAGCGACATCATCTTCTTTAGTCAGGTCGGCAGCCACTGCAAAGGCTTCACCGCCACGTTCTTGAATCGAGCGAACGACTGCCTGAGCGGCATCTCCGTCGATATCGCAAACTACGACAGCAGCGCCCTCGACGGCAAAGAGTCGTGCGGTTGCCTCACCAATACCGCGGCCAGCACCAGTCACGAGAGCTACTTTGCCCTCGGCCAGTCCGAGCCGAAGCGGGAAAGCCGCTCGCACGAGTTCGTCAGTTTGTTCGCCAGCCATCGGCCAAACGTTGCCAGTAGGGGTGGGGTCTTCAATGTTGTCAGCCACACCTTCACCGTAGTTGGTCTACGGTGTCAACATGCTGAATTACGCCGATGAAAGGGCAATCCTCAATTTGTTGTTTACCTATGCCGAACGAATTGACGCGGGTGACTTTAAGGGCGTATCGGAGTTGTTCAGCAGCGCAGAGGTCTTTATGGCTGGTCCGGATCAGCCATCGGTTGCCGGGAAGCAAGTTGGACCCATCATGAAACACTTCGTCAAAACTTACGAAGGAATCCCGCGCACCAAGCATGTTGTGACAAACACAATTGTCGAGGCGCAATCGGCAACCAGTGCTCATACTCGTTCGCAATTTACAGTTCTGCAAAATGTGCCCGATCTATTACCGTTGCAGGTTGTGGCATCGGGGCGTTATCACGATCAATTCACCAAGACCGAAACGGGCGAGTGGAAATTCACTCAGCGCATCATGTTGGTTGACGCTCATGGTGACGTGTCTGCGCACCTGAACACCGGAACAGGAATCGCATGAGTGTCAATGTCTTGGGTCGAGGCAAACTGGCCGATTTGCTGCGTGATGGCGTGCATTCTGATACGCGCAGTGCGGTCATTGTGGTTGCCGTTGAAGGTGATCAATCGATTTCAAGCATCGCCCAATTGACCGACGCGCAGATTGATGAGATATTCGAACAGCCGATGCAACGAGTCATTGGTGCTTTGCAAGAGGCCCATTCAATGAACTGTGAGCGGATCGTTGTCGTTGTGCCCACAACAGGAATGTCTGGTGGAGCATGTTACGCACCACAAGCCGCACTGGCTGAGTCGGCGCGGATCTTGGTGAAATCAGCAGCCCGTCAATGGGGCGTAAGTGGAATCACTGTGAATGCAGTTGCGGTTGAACCTCATTGGTTTGCAATTGATCCGAGTATTTCTGGCCCAGTGGCGATTGCCCCGCGGTCATTAAGCGGTGACGTGAGTCCAGTCGGCATTGTGAACTGGTTATGTAGCGCAACCTCTGGTGATGTCACCGGCCAAACCATCGTGTGTGATGGAGGGCTGTGGATGTGAGTAGTCGACGATTAGAAAATCGAGTAGCCATCGTGACTGGCGCAGGACAAGGAGTGGGCGAGGGTATTGCTCGTCGCCTTGCGCAAGAAGGGGCGACGGTTGTCATCGCTGC
>CALPPJ020000176.1 GCA_943325425.2 Bifidobacterium breve
AAACTCCGCGCATATCGCCAACACCAGCATTGTTGATGAGCGAATCGATCTTGCCGTGCTCTTTGATTGCTGTTTCAACAACTCGAACGACGTCAGCCTCTACAGACACGTCGCCGGTGACGACAGTGACCTTTGAGCCCAACTTGCGGCAACGTTCTGCAACAACTTCCAGCATCTCGGTGCTACGAGCCGTCAACACAAGATCGGCACCTTCTTTGGCGAAACCTTCGGCGAAGCCTTCGCCAAGACCATATGAAGCTCCGGTGATGAGAACCGTCTTACCAGTGAACTGACCCATGATTTTTCCCCTAACTTCAAGAAAATTTGAAGATTGATTATCTGAAAATTGATTGTAGATACTTTTGCGAAACTTGAGCGTAGCCGAACTATTCGCCGAGGCTGGTTGTTGGCAGATCCATATGCGTAATGCCAGGCAGCATCTTCTCTAGGTCGCCGACAAAGTTGGCGGCATTCATCTCGTCGAATGTTCGACGACTACCCAACAGGCGCAATGTGTCAAAAGCCGATGCAGTCAAAGTGAGTGCAGGTTCGCCATCCCCGACATTGTGCTCGACGCCGTCGATGATCGCCCGAAAAGCCGGGAGGGATTTCGACGCCAAATCAACTCTCACTAACTTCAAACCGAGCACCGCAGAGATCTTGACGCCCTCTGAATCACGATCTCCTGGCTTTTTGATGGCAGCACGCAAATCATGCTCATGAACAACAGTGTCGTATGTGAGCGTCCACAACCGCTTGGGCAAGTTGTCAATGGCTGCCTCAAACGTCGGCCCAACTTCATTCCATTCATCAACAACGCTTGCTAACGAACGGCCTTTGCGAGAGGTCACCAATCCGTCAACCCACACCTGAGTATCCCCCGTCGGACCTTTACCTGAACCGAGATCCGCGGCGATTCCGGTGACATGTGAGAAAAGATCCTTGACCGTCCACTCCGGACACGCCAACACGATGGTGTTCGCTTCATCGTCACTCAACGATGCGGCAATCTGTTGCATTCGTAAACGACTGTTGCGATATTCATCACCCATTTGTTCGTACATACAAACTCTCCTCAGGGAAACTTTCGCATACCGGTCACTAGCTCAGCGATATGGGGCGCCAGATTTTGCCCGCCAACCAGTTTTGCCCGGCGTATCACGATCAACTCTTCAGCACCTAGGGTCCGCGGATTAGGTTGGGTCACGCGCATAGTGTCGCACCCGAATATCGCCCGAACCGAATAGAAAAATCAACTAACAAACATACGGAGTCATCATGGGAACTCAAGGTCGCTTACAAGACAAAGTTGCAGTTATCACCGGAGCCGCTAGCGGCATTGGTGCTGGCGCAGTTCGTCGTTTCGTTGAAGAAGGCGCCAAAGTCATTATCGCCGACATTCAAGATGAGCCAGGTCAAGCCTTGGCTAAAGAACTTGGCGCCAACACCCGCTTTATCCATACTGATGTAACCGCTGAAGAGCAAGTGGCCGCTGCTGTTGATTTCGCGGTCCAAGAATTTGGACGTATCGACATCATGTTCAACAACGCGGGAGTCGTCGGTGCGGTTGGACGCATTGCTGATACCAACACCGATCAATGGAACCGCACCGTGGCAATTCTTTTGAACAGCGTGTATTTCGGCATGAAGCACGCCGCGCGCCACATGACCGCCCAAGGCAGTGGTGTCATAATTTCAACATCGAGCACCGCCGGAATTCTCGGTGGCCTCGGACCGCATTGTTACACCGCGTGCAAACATGCCGTCATCGGCATCACCAAGTCGGTCGCCTCTGAACTAGCTGGTAACGGAATTCGCGTGAACGCGATCTCCCCAGGCAATACCGCCACCGCTATGACCTCTGCCGTCATGACCGGCGAGGCCGATCAACTTGATGCAACGATTGAACATATTGCCAAGGGTTCCCTGCTCGGTATTGCTGGGTTGCCCGAAGATATTGCCAATGCTGCCGTCTATCTCGCAAGTGACGAAGCCCGTTACATCACTGGGCACACTTTGGTCGTCGATGCCGGCGCTACCACACTTGGAGGCAACGGCCGATTCCACCGTCAGCCCACTGCAATGATGCGCGAAGCCGGTGTTCGCGAAAACGGCTGATTCAGCAGTAGCGACAACCGTTGGTTCACACTCGCGGATCAACCAAGATTTTTGTATGCACTGATGTTCCACTCGCCAAATCGGCCAGTGCACCATCAAGACCATCAAGACCGACTGTCAAAGAATGCAGTGGCTCGGTGCGAAAACGCCCATCAGCGATCATTCCCATACACATCTCAAACTCTTCGTGGTTATACGCCAACGCCGACGAGACCGAGATCTCTTTCATCAGCCATGTCACCGGTGTTATGGGGGCATCTTGATCGGCAAGACCAATCAAACACATCGATCCACCACGGCGCGCCAAATCAACTGCCGACTGAACGGCGAATGAGCGACCAACACATTCGTACACAATGTCTGCTCCCAAACCATGTGATAGTTCTTTGACAAGTCGATCAGCATCGGCGCCTGGAACGACAACGTGATGAGCCCCAAGTTCGGTTGCCAATGCGCGACGTTGTTCGTTTGGCTCAACAACAATCACAACACCTGCGCCAGCGGCTTTCACCCACTGCATCGCACCCAGACCAATAGGACCAGCACCTTGAATCACCGCAATGTCGCCTAAACGAATTCCGCTGCGACGAACCGCGTGAAAAGCAACCGTTGTTGGTTCAACTTGCGCCGCTTGCGCGTCATTCAAAAGTGGGTTGGTTTTCACAATCCGCATGGCGTCAACAGCAATCCGCGGAGCAAATCCACCATGCTTGGGCGCCATCGCATCACGACCGAGGGCCGACAGCAACGACACCATGCAGCGATCCGCCTGACCAGCACGACACGGGGCGCATTGACCACAAGCTGGAGCAACAGCGACGACGACACGGTCACCTTCGCTAAAGGACTTTACGTCTGAACCAACTGCACTCAGAGTGCCGGACCATTCATGGCCACAAATTGCGGGGTTATAAGGATTCCCCGATTGGTACGCGTGAATATCAGTCCCGCAAATACCGCAGAACGCAATATCAACGACGACGCCGTTTGGTGCGGGAGTCGGATCTGGAAATTCAACCATCTCGACTTTGTTCAACCCAGTAATCAATGCAGCAAACATGACGGCCCCTCTCACTCACCTCAATTGGTGAGCCTTGTGAAGATTATGCCAACTCACATCTTGGAACACGCACCTCGACTCATGACTCAACCCAACCGCCGAATAAGGTAGCCACATGAGCCTTATTGCCATCGAAGCATCTATCCGCCTCAACGATCCCGCGGTCCGCGATGCCGCCGTTGCCGATTCCGCCAAGTACCAAAAGGCCACTCGCGACGAAGAGCCTGGTTGCATCGTTTACTGCTTTGCCGCCGACCCGTGCGAACCCGATCACATCCAGGTCTACGAACTGTGGGCCGACGAAGAGACTCTCGCCGCCCATTTTGATCACCCGAACTATCACAACATGCGTGAATTACTCGGTAAATACGGCCTGAAGTCAGCAGTAAGCCGCAAGCACCGCATCGACGCCACTGCACCCGTGTACGGCCCCGACTTCAAGGCCAGCGCCAAATTCAGCTGATGTGCCCGTCAACGAAACGGGCTATTGCTGGGCGACTTCTTTAGCCCAGCGATAATCAGCCTTGCCGGATGGACTGCGATACACCGCATCAACAAAAACAATACGGCGTGGGGCTTTGTAGGTCGCAATCTGATTCTTCACATATTCAATGAGATCATTTTCTGAAATATCTGACGTGCGTGACGCAACCAAAGTGACGATTTCGCCAAAGCGTGTGTCAGGCATTCCGACCGCAACACAGTCTTCGATACTTGGATGAGCGCGAGCCGCAACCTCGACTTCTTCTGGATACACCTTTTCTCCACCAGTGTTAATGCACACTGATCCACGGCCACGTAGATGCACCGTGCCATCTGCTTCAATCTCGGCGAAGTCGCCCGGAATGGTGTAACGCACTCCATCAATCACACGAAACGTCTTGGCCGTTTTCTCGGGATCACCGAAATAACCGTCAGGCATCGAACCTGAGGCCGCGAGTACACCCGAACGACCACTACCGAACTCGATTTTTTCCCACGTCTGATCATCAAACAAAGCCGTATTAGGTGTGGCCATAAAAGCGGCGGTGGCAACGGGGTCTTGACCCGGCATCGTCATCGCTACCGCAAATGGACCACCTTCTGAAGCGCCAACCATATCGAGGATCGCCGCATTAGTCGCTCGCTTCATGAGCGCACGTTTCATTTCAGCCGACAAAGTCGCGCCAGTGGAGACAATTCGCCCGAGCGA
>CALPPJ020000177.1 GCA_943325425.2 Bifidobacterium breve
AATACAACAGTGTTATGGCTTTGTTGAACAATCCAGCCGTTGCCAACTCGTTCCCATCAACACCTTCTGCGCAATGTTCTAGTGATATCTCTGCCACCTACTACTGCGGACTCGGAATTCTTGACGCAGCTCACGCAGTTCACGCCGCATTGTCAATCGCACCCGAAGTCTTTTCACCGATGCAACCTCAACGCATGGCGGACACGCGGCAAATAGCCGAGGTCAGCTCAGAGAATCCATTAATTCTTGATGTTCGCGGAACATTTGGACTTCCGACTCAAGGTCTTGAAGCTGTCGTACTTAACGTGACCGCAACCGGTGCAACAAGCAATGGTTTTGTCACCGTCTGGCCGTGTGCCGACACCAAACCGCTCGCGTCTAGTGTGAACTACACGGCCGGCGAAGATATTCCGAACACGGTGATCGCTTCACCCGATCAATACGGAAAGATTTGTCTTGATTCTTCGACCCCAGTGAATTTGCTCGCTGATTTAAGCGGATGGTTCCTCAGCGGGGATGGCCTGCACACGTTCACTCCACAACGAGCCTTTGACACTCGCAAGACTGGCTTTGTTCTCACCCCCGAAACTCCGTACTTATTACAAGTAACTGGTTCTTTTGGCTTACCGTCAAGCGAAGCCAGTTCAGTTGTCCTCAATGTCACCGCAGCCGGAGCAACGGCATCTGGCTACATCACTGTGTGGCCGTGCAACCAACCTCAGCCGAACACATCAAACCTCAACTATTTGCCGTATCAAGACATCCCCAACGCAGTCATCGCAACCGTTGATTCAAATGGTCAGGTTTGTTTCGCTTCTTCGTCACCAACATTTTTAATTGCCGATATCAGCGGCTGGTTTGCCCAAGGCACCAACCTCAATGTCATCACGCCGCAACGACTTTTTGATACTCGACCCGCAAAACGAGTCTCCAAGTCGCCAACTTATGTTCTTGACCTCTCAACTGCATCCCCTATCAGCCAAGGGGCTGCGACTGCAGTTGTACTGAATGTCACCGCCGCTGGCGCGACAAAAGCGGGATTTGCCACCGTCTGGCCCTGTGACCAGCCTCAACCACCCACCTCTAATCTCAACTTTGATGCCAATGAAGACATTCCCAACCTCGTGATCACCAAAGTCAGCGCAACAAATACCGTTTGTTTCAGCGCATCCGCCCCGGTGCACCTACTTGCCGATCTCTTCGGTTGGTTTATGCCGTAGTCACACTTTTTGAATTTTCTAACTCCATCTTCTTGAGCAAAACTAAACGGTGCTGTAGACGTGCTAGTCCCAAGCAATTAGCCTGCAATACGTCAGGAGCAAGCGGTGAGTATCAACTTTCGAGGATCACGAAAAGCATTCATAAGTTTCGTCAGCCTTGCAATCGCACCGCTATTGGTTGCTTCCACATTCACGATCTCGCCAGTAGTCGCATCAGCCCAAACTGAACTCCGACTTCCTGCTACTCAGGGTGCGACTCAACGTTACATCGTCACAGTTTCGAAATATGCCGATGTCGTCAACGTTGCGAACGAAGTAGAAGCCGCTGGGGCGATCGTCTACAAGAGGTTTACCAAAGTGATATCCGCCTTTGCCGTATCGCTTTCATCCGCTCAAGCTTTCGTCCTTGCCCGCGATCCACGAGTCACAAGTATTGAAGTTGATCAGACAATTTCGCTTGACATATTTGAGGCACCAACGCCCAGCCCCTCAATGACGGGCAATCTCATTCCTGGTCGCTACATCATTTCGTTACGACCTGAAGCCAACCAAATTGCCAAAGCCAGTGTCATCAACATTCTTGGCAATTCAATCATCGCAACTTTTTCGCAGTCGATGAACGGCTATGTTGCTCAACTCACAACAACTCAAATCAAAGCTCTTCGGGCTAACCCCGCTGTTGAATACATTGAACAGGATCAAATCATTTCGATAAGTGGGGATCAGATCAACCCACCTTGGGGGCTCGACCGAATCGACCAACCCAACCTGCCACTTGATGGCCACTACGTCAGTCTCTCAGATGGTGCTGGTATCACTGCATACGTCGTCGACACGGGTATCGCTGACCATACCGACTTCGGTAATCGCCTCGTCGCTGGGTTCACAGCCATTAACGACACCAACGGAACCACCGACTGCCATGGCCACGGGACCCACGTTGCCGGAACAATTGGAAGCGAAAATTACGGAGTCGCCGATGCGGTCACTCTCGTACCCGTTCGGGTTCTTGATTGCAAGGGCAGTGGAACTACCTCCTCGGTCATCTCCGGCATTGACTGGGTAATTGACAATCATGTTGTAGGAGAACCCGCTGTTCTCAACTTAAGTCTCGGGGGCAGTAAAAGCTCGACACTTGAAGCAGCCGTGCGGAAAGCAATTGAAAAGGAAATCGTTGTTGTCGTAGCAGCTGGCAACAACGGTCTTGACGCTTGCAATTTTTCTCCTGCTGGTGAGCTCACCGCGATTACCGTCGGCGCATCAACATCAGCTGACTCTCGAGCTAGTTTCTCCAACACTGGTACGTGCGTTGACATGTTTGCACCTGGACAGTCAATAACCTCCACATGGCTGGCTGGTGGAACCCGTTCATCTAGTGGGACATCTATGGCTACACCGCATGTCGCCGGAGCAGTAGCGGCGTTATGGGGTAGTGATTTCAGCCTTAACTCAACGGAGATAACCGACGCTTTATTGTCATCATCAAGCCTTAACAAACTCTCCAACATTGGCGCGGGTTCTCCGAACCGCTTACTCTACGTAAAAGCAGACGTAGGCATCGCGCCCTCGGCACCGCAGAATCTTTCAGCACGTGCAGGTATCGGACTAGCAACCGTGTCGTGGGAACCCCCACTTAATGTAGGGACAGGGGTGGTGAGCGATTACACCGTTACCTCTAGCCCCGGCAATAAAACATGCACCTGGTCAAACGGTCCATTAACTTGCACTGTCTCTGGACTTATTCCGAACATCAGTTATACGTTTTCAGCAACCGCAACTAATGCTTGGGGCACATCAAATGCATCTTTACCAAGTAACGAAATCACAATCGCCGAAACCAATGACTACTTCGCTTCGGCGCAGATGCTTTCTGCTATTTCTGGAACAACTTCTGATTCAAACCTATACGCGACGCTTGAGACAGGCGAACCAGAATTGGTCGTATCGTCAACTGGCGGCGGTGCCTCGGTTTGGTATAAGTACATACCGGTTGAAACTGGCACCCTGACCGTTGACACAGCAGACAGTGCATTTGATACTGTCCTCACGGCGTTCACCGGTTCCAACCTCGCCAACCTCAGCACTGTCACATATAACGATGACTATGCCGGCGCATACACCAGTTCAATCAATTTCACCGCGATTGCTGGGATTTCTTACTATTTTCGCGTCCACTCAAGGGGACCTACTCGAGGTTCAATAACTTTGAACTGGTCACATGTTTCGTTATGTTCAAACACGGTTCCTGGTGACAATTTCTGTTCGCCAATTGTACGAACTGGTGAAATTGAAACGACCAACACCAATAACTCTTCAGCAGGAGTTGAACCAAATGAACCAGCATCATCTCTTGGTGATGACTCGGGATCAATTTGGTTTGCCTTTACTCCGGCAGTTGATGGTTCACTCACTCTTTCAACTTCAGGCAACACCTTCCCTTCGGTGATTAGCGTGTTCGTCGGCTCAAGTTTTACATCGCTGATTCGCCCGCAAGGTTGGGTCGATGTTGGTGGCCAAAACAATTACACTTCCACCGCACTTAACCTCGCGAAGAACTCAACGTATTACATTCGTTTGGCGAGTTCTGGACCAACGCGTGGCGCATTGTCGTTAACACATAGTTTTGTCGCGACCCCGATTTACACAGTCCCCTCTGTGCCTCTAAATGTCGTTGCAACTCCGTCCACTGTTGATGGAACGATTGAAATTTCATGGGATCCTCCGGCCGATGACGGCGGAAGCGCAATTTCATCGTACGAAGCATCTGTTTCCCCTGGCGGGAAATCATGCATCGTTAATGCCCCCACAAGTACATGTTCAATTAGTGGTCTCGAGAACTGGGATGCCTACATCGTCAGTGTCTCTGGAAGAAACATTGTCGGGCGTAGTCCATCAGGTCTGGCTACTGGAATCATTCGTCCCGGAACAACCGATGACTTTTTCGCGACTCCAAGGAGCATCGCCGGCCTATCGGGATCTTCGATATCAAAGACCACCTTCGCAAGCGCAGAACTCAATGAGCCGGGGCACTTCGGAAATGTTGCATCACATTCCGTTTGGTTCACCTACACCGCTCCAGCCAATGGTCAATTAATCATCAGTACTGATGGTTCAAACTTTGACACCATCCTTG
>CALPPJ020000178.1 GCA_943325425.2 Bifidobacterium breve
GGGATGACGCTGGGCGGCATGCACGACGATGTTGCCTCCCCAGGACTGACCGACAAAAATTGCTTGGTCGATTGCCAGAGCATCGAGTAATTCACACAGGTCTTGGCTCACGGTGTCAAAGTCGTAACCCTCGTCGGGTTTGTCGCTGCGGCCGTGTCCTCGAAGGTCGACAGCGATACTGCGATGACCGTTTTTTGCTAGAGCGATTCCGACCCCGTCCCACATTCGAGCATTTGAAGCCAAACCATGAATAAGGAGGAAAACTGGACCCTGTTCATGATGGCTACCGCGGGAAAGCGTGCGTAGACGTAATCCCGACTTGAGGACGACATATGCCTCGTTGGCGTCAGGTACAGGAAATCTTTCAGGCGTGCCACTCATGATTCTTAGAGTCTGCCTGCTTGAGATGATGAATGAGAGAGCGAAGGGCGAGCAATTGGGCACCTCGGCATGGCACGATAGAGGGGTGACAAATTTCGAAACCCTGAGTCTTCCTGATGAGTTGCAGGCCAAATTGGCTCAACTCATCGCGATCATGGTCGACCTTGGTCAAGTTGTCACAGCCTTTAGTGGAGGTGCCGACTCGGCCTTCGTGGCTGCCATCGCCCACGAGGTTCTTGGGGCAAGTCACGCCCATGCTGTCACGGCGGTATCGCCGAGTTTGGCTGGTGACGAGGAAGCGGACTGTCGTCAGTTGGCCACTGAATGGAGTTTGCGTTGGACGCCCGTCAACACCGCTGAAATGGAACGCGCCGCTTACCGAGCCAACGACATCGACCGCTGTTATCACTGCAAGGCTGAATTGATGGACGTGGTTGGGCCAATTGCCGAGAGCGAAGGAGCCACGGTCATTCTGGGTGTCAATGTTGACGATTTGGCTGATCATCGTCCTGGTCAGCGGGCGGCGATCGAACGCGGCGCAGTGTTTCCGCTGGTGCAAGCGGGGTTTACAAAAGATGATGTGCGTCAGGTGTCGCACGCAATGGGACTGCGAACTTGGGATAAGCCAGCGGCCGCGTGTTTAGCAAGCCGGGTTCCGTACGGAACGCCGGTCAGCGTCGAAATCTTGAGTCGGGTTGATCGTGCCGAGGCGGCATTGCATGGCCTGGGTTTTCGGCAGGTTCGAGTACGCCATTACGGCGAGACGGCTCGTATCGAAGTGGTTGAAACTGAACTTGAACAAGCGCTCGCCCAGCGAGTTGCCATTATCGGGGCAGTGAAAGCCGCTGGCTATCAGTACGTCACGCTCGATCTTGAAGGCTTTCGGTCAGGGAATCTCAACTTTGGGGTCACCGAAAGTTCGTCGGGCGCCCCGTCGCACTCGTAGGGTTGAGGGCACGCCTTTGGGCGAATGTTCTGAAGTACATCTCATACAACAAGGGGAAAATATGAAACTGTCCATGATGCTCAATTACGCCGGTGGATTCCATGCCGCGGTTGACAAAGTTGTCGAATACGAAAAGGCCGGTCTTGATGCCGTGTGGATTGCTGAGGCCTACAGTGCCGACGCAATTAGCCAAGTCGGTTACCTGGCTGCCAAGACCAACAAGGTCGAAATCGGTACCGGAATTCTGAATGTGTTCAGTCGTACACCAGCGTTGATGGCGATGACCGCTGCTGGTTGTGACTACGTCTCCAATGGTCGATTCATTCTCGGACTTGGTGCTAGTGGCCCGCAAGTGGTTGAAGGATTCCATGGCATGCCGTACGAAAAGCCGATGTTGCGCATTAAGGAATACATCCAGGCGTGTCGCCACATTTGGGCACGGGAAGAGCCATTTCATATTGACGGCCAGACCGTTCAGGCTCCTTTGCCTGCAGGTCTCGGAACTGGATTGGGTAAGGCCCTCAAGATTATTAAGCCCGGTGCTGAAATTCGTAAAGACATTCCGATCTGGTGGGCCAGTCTCATGGGTCTCAGCGTTTCGGCAACTGCTGAAGTCGCTGATGGTTGGATGCCGATCTTTTTTGATCCGGACAAATACCAGAATGTCTGGGGCGATGACTTGAAGAAGGGTATTGCTAAGCGCGACCCATCACTCGGACAGTTGCAAATCACTGCTGGTGGAATGTTGGCCATTGACGAGTCATTGACCGGCGAAGCTCAAAGCAAGATTCTTGACTTCAGCCGTCCGAATGCCGCTTTGTACATCGGTGGCATGGGTGCTCGTGACAAGAACTTTTATAACACCATTTGCAAGAAGTACGGCTACGAAAAAGAAGCAATTGAAATTCAGGACCTGTACCTATCGGGCAAGAAGGAAGAAGCCGCAGCAGCCGTTCCTGGTGAAATGTTGGCGAACTCAAATCTCGTCGGATCAAAGAGTTTCATCAAGGAGCGCATTGCTTCGTTCAAAGAAGCTGGTGTCACGATGTTGTCGATTAACCCAGTTGGCCCGAACGCAATTCAGAACATTGAGACTCTCAAAGAGATGATCAGTTGATGCCGGCTGTCGGCGGTGCTGTCTCAAACGGTTGGGAAGCAGTTCGTGATGCTTTCGTCAACAACTTAGAAAACTCTGAAGAAATCGGTGCTGCTGTTTCGGTGTATCACCGAGGCAAAAAAGTCGTCGACCTATGGGGCGGATCATTTGACGCAGAAAAAACGCAGCCCTATGTCGAGGACACATTGCAACTGGTGTTTTCGACGACCAAGGGAATCACTGCCATCGCCGTGGCGATGTGTGTTGAGCGTGGCTTGTTGTCGTACGACGAAAAAGTCAGCACGTATTGGCCGGAGTTTGCTCAGCATGGCAAAGGTGATGCAACGGTTGCGCAGTTGCTATCTCACCAATGTGGGTTGTACACCGTTGACGGTGACATCAGTTTGGCTGAGGCGCTCGACTGGACAACGATTACTGAGCGACTGGCTGCGACTGCTCCGCGTTGGGAAATCGGAACCAAGCATGGTTATCACGCCTTGACTTATGGTTGGCTCGCTGGCGAACTAGTTCGTCGCGTCGATCCGACTCATCGTAGCCTTGGCGCGTTTGTGCAACAAGAAATTGTCAGCAAGGTTGGTGGCGAACTATGGATCGGTCTTCCCGAATCAGAAGAATCCCGAGTGTCACCAATGATCGGTGGATTGAACTCGATTCCTGAAGATCTCGATCCAGCCATTAAAGCGATGATGGAACAGTTCATGGGTCCAAACTCGCCTGGTGGTCAAGCACTGAGTCTGAATGGGGCGTTCGGAATTGAGAATGCGTTTAATCGCCGTGATGTTCATGCCGCCGAAATTCCGGCTGCTAACGGCATCACGAATGCACGAACTCTGGCGCGCATCTATTCATCGCTCATTAGCGAAGTTGATGGAGTGCGTTTACTCAAGCCGTCAACGGTCGAAAAAGTGCGTGCGCTGGTGACTCCCGAAAATGAGCCCGATACATGCTTAATCATGCCCACCACCTTTGGTATGGGCTTCATGGTTCATGGGCCGTTCTCGTTGTTCGGTGGTCCAGGATCATTCGGGCACCCGGGTGCCGGAGGTTCAGTGGCGTTTGCTCTTCCCGAAAAAGAAATTGGGTTCGGTTACGTCATGAATCAGATGGCCACAAACTTGGCCAACGACTTCAGAGCTCAGCGTCTTGCTGAATCTGCAGTTGCGTGCGCAAGCGCTTTGTAGCGCTAATGTAAATCACACTCGCAATTGCCGCAGCAAAAGCGAACCCCGAGATGGCTTGGCGTACTCCAAAGAATTCAGAGACGAGCCCAGCAAGCGCGCTCGTCACCGACAACATCAATGTCACGAGCGCAAAATCGCCGGCCAGGATTCTTCCTCGAATATGGTCGGGTGAACGAAGCTGCAAGCCGTAACTGCTGAGAGTCCATTGGGCGCCGCCGCCTAAGTGGGCCAACATCACAAAGATGGCGGTCAGCCACAGAGTAGGCATCCAAGCACCTATGAAATAGAAACCACTGAAAGCCAGGCTGGCGAAACCACAAATGGTCAACACCTTGCTCAACTGACCGCGGGTGTAGCGCATGGCGATTAACGGCCCGAGTCCTGTTCCAACACCTCGTATGCCAATGAGTAGTCCGCGTGATGCATCGCCACCATTAAAGACGTCGGAGGCTAAAACAGCGAGTTGACTGACGACACCTGCACCAATAGCAAAAGTTGTCTTCGAAAAGATGAGGGCCATCAATACCGGGTCTTGACGAGAGTGAATGATCGCTTCACGCATATCGGCTATCGGGCGGATCCGCTGTCGTTGGGTTTGGACATTGCGATCTTTTTGCATGGGGGTTTTGATGCGAGAAAAAAGAATTGCCGCTAGAGCAAACGAAACTCCGTTAGCGATGAATGCTGCATCGCGCCCAAAGACTGAGGCGAACACGCCACCA
>CALPPJ020000179.1 GCA_943325425.2 Bifidobacterium breve
ATGTGCGCCGAAATTGCCCACGAGCTTGGTCAAGATCCAGCGTGGTCAGAACGTTTGCGTCTAGCGGCTCGATTGCACGACATCGGCAAAGTTGCGATTCCTGATTCAATTTTGTTGAAGCCTGGGCCATTGACGCCAGCAGAATTTGAAGTGATGAAGACGCACACCACACTTGGTGCGCGTATTTTGTCGGGTAGCACTTCACCTCTTGTGCAGTTGGCCGAAGAGGTTGCCCTCAATCATCACGAGCGTTGGGACGCACTGGGTTATCCCAATCAAATCGGGGCGACTGACGTGCCATTGTCGGGCCGCATTTGTGCAGTGGCGGATGTCTTTGACGCTCTCACGAGTGAGCGGGTTTACAAAAAGGCTTGGACGGTTGACGATGCGGTCCGCTACATCGCCCGGGCCGCCGGTACCCAGTTCGACCCGACGGTGGTGAAAGCATTTATGCACATTGCCCAGTCAAGATTGGTGACTGACCCCCATTTCGCTGACTCAATCCGCTAGAACTGCTGTATGAGTTCACATATTGACAAGGCGCCCGTCATCGCTGGAGCCGAATCATGGAGCCACGTTGGGAATAAGCGTGTCGGAGCGTTATGCATCCATGGTTTCACCGGAAATCCGTCATCTATGCGGGGAGTCGCCGAGGCTTTTGCTAGCGCAGGTTACGACGTTGAATTACCGCGACTACCAGGGCACGGAACGGCAGTCTCGGACATGATCCCAAGTCGCTGGAGTGATTGGACCTTTGAAGTTGCCGCGGCGTACACGCGATTGGCTGCACGAGTAGACAAAGTTGTTGTGGCTGGATTGTCGATGGGTGGATCGTTGACGTTGTGGACTGCCCTTCAGCAACCCACAGTGTCGGGAATTGTGTGCATCAACCCAGCATCGCAACCGCAAGCAGAAGAAATGATCGAGATGGTCAAAGGAATGTTGGCCGAAGGAACTGAAGTGTTCCCTGGAATCGGATCTGACATTGCTGATCCAGAGGTGAAAGAAAGTTCATATCCAGAAACGCCGTTAGCACCACTGGTGTCAATGGTTGAAGATGGCATCAAGCCGATGTTGGCGCAGTATGGTTCGAGCAAAATTCCGATGCTGTTGATCACGTCAAAGAATGACCACGTGGTTGATCCGGCAACGAGTGATGAACTGGCGGCCCAATGGGGTGGACCAGTTGAACGAATTTTGCTGGATCGCAGCTTTCATGTGGCAACGCAGGATTACGACAAAGATTTCATTAATGAATCTGCATTGGCATTTGCGGCAAAAGTAACTTCATGAGTTTTCTTTCGTACATCCCAAGTCCCGGGAGTGCTGCGATCCACATCGGGCCGTTGCAGTTACGTGCCTATGGATTGATGATTGCCATCGGTGTGATTGTCGCTGTTCGTATCTGGGGCAAGCGAATGACGCTGATCGGTGTCGGTGGGCCTGAAGAAGCGGCTTCAATCGCGACGTGGGCAGTGCCAGCGGGTGTGATTGGGGCTCGGCTTTATCACGTGGCAACCGAATGGGATCGTTTTTCTGATGATCTAGGTTCGATTTTCAAAGTGTGGAAAGGTGGCCTTGGTATTCCGGGTGGCATCTTGCTCGGAACAATTGCTGGCGTGATGGTTGCTAAAAAACGCAACATGGATATCGGTCAAATGTTGTGGGCGGCTGCGCCGGCTGTGCCAGTGGCGCAAGCAATCGGTCGTTTAGGTAACTGGTGGAATCAGGAATTGTTTGGTCGACCCACCACCTTGCCTTGGGGCTTGAAGATTGATGCTGAACATATGCCCGATGGTTATGCGCCGGGCACTTTGTTCCATCCAACATTTCTATATGAGGCCCTGTGGAATCTTGCGCTGGCCGTACTTTTGATTGTGATCGGTCGTCGAATGATGACATCGCGACCGGGGCGACTGATGGCCTTATATGTCGGAGGTTACGGTCTGGGCCGTTTCTGGGTTGAAGGTTTACGAATTGATCCCGCAAAGAGTGGTGGCGGATTGCGCCTCAACCAGTGGATGGCCATCGCAATGATGGCCGGTTGCTTGTTGTATCTGCTCGTAGATGCGCGACGGGCTCAGAGACCTTCAGAGACGAATATCTCAGAGCCGAATGTTTCTGAACCCAACGACTATCGTCAGGAAGATGTCGAATCAAACTGATTTAGTTCTGGTCTCTGTTGAGAAGCCTGGTATCGGAGTCATCACTCTGAATAACCCCGATCGCATGAACGCGTGGAGCGCGGCGATGTCGGCGCAGTTCTTTGCTCGGCTGGAAGAATGTCGCGTGAACCCTGAGGTTCGCGTCGTTGTGGTGACTGGTGCCGGAAAAGGATTCTGTCCAGGCGCCGATATGGACGCTTTGAATCAGATTCGTGCGAACCCCGCAGGTGGTGCCGGCCCCGCAACAGGTGCTGGTCGCTTTAGCGATTTCATTTCGTATCCCAAGCCAATCATTGCAGCGATGAATGGTGCCGCTGCTGGTGTCGGTTTTGTGTTGGCATTGTTCTGCGACCTTCGTTTTGCAGCAAGTGGTATCAAACTCACAACTTCGTTTAGTCGTCGTGGATTGATTGCTGAATACGGTTCGTCATGGGCGTTGCCCAAGTTGATTGGGATGCCTCGTGCACTTGATCTGTTGTTGTCGGGCCGTGTCATTACTGCGGACGAGGCAGAGCGTATGGGCTTAGTGAATCAGGTTGTGCCAGCTGAAGAATTGATGAGTCATGTGATGGCGTATGCGGCTGATTTGGCCGAGAACTGCTGCCCGACTAGTTGGGCGCATATGAAGAAGCAGGTCTATGGCGATTGGGAAATCGATGCCGACACTTCGACCACTAACTCAATTCACATGATGAATGCTTCGGTCATGCGCCCTGATTTTCAAGAGGGCGTGCAGTCGTATCTTGATAAGCGTGCACCGCAATTCGCACCGTTCACTGACTGATTGAACGAAGTTTTTCAGCCAGCTGTTCAGGTACGACGGGGTTAAAGTATTCGCCCGCGCCAACCTCGGCTGCTGCAATGAAACGAGCCAATCCTTTTTGACGCCACGGTGAAACAATTTCGATGCTCATCCAAGCATCTTCCACTAAACCATTGGCTGGCTGTTGATTGATCCACATCATGTAGGGAAGTGGCGTCTCAAACAGATGATCAAGACGATTGATCGTTTCAATCAACATCGCGGCTAACTCGAGGCGCTGCTTCGTTGAAAGTGAAGTCAAGTTGCCGACCCGTTGGCGAGGGGCCACAGTGACTGCGGTGGGATAGATCGAAGCAAATGGAACGAAGCTTGTCCATTCAGAATTTGAGTTGATGACCCGATCGGCGGTTTCGTCGGGCGCCCAATTGTTTGCGAACAATTGACGTGGACGTTCTGGGACATGATCGTAGGCGTAGATCTGACCGTGCGGATGAGAAATCGTTGCACCAACTTCAGCGCCGCGATTTTCAAACACCAAGACGTAATCCACATCGGCTCGTGCTGCGAGTTGCGAAGTGCGCTCGGCCCATAGGTCAATGACCTTTGTGGCTTGTTCGATGGAAAGTGAACCGAACGATGCATTGTGGTCACTCGTATACAAAATGACTTCACAGCGATCGTCGGGCATGGGTGGCCAGCGATTGACGAAGGATCGAACGTCGTACGGTTCGGGTGCCTCAAGCCCACCAACACAAAACGGGCAAGTTGAAGTGGATGTGTTGGTCGCCAAATTAGGTCGTGATTGACGATTCCCAACGACATGAACCACCGTGCCAAGCGCTGGGTCTACTCGTACTTCTCGGTCCATGTGTTTAGTCTCGCCGATCTTTAACCCCACCCTTAGGTTTTCTGGTGGCGAAAACTGTGGGAAAAGTGCCAATTCTTGCCACCAGAAATGCCAAGCGGATGTGTGGTTCGACGATGTTGTCGACCGACGACAGGCTGCGCCCCACACCTAAGGGAACCACAAATCATTGATCTCAACGTGAGCGATGATGTCGCTTTCGTTGCCGAAACCAAAGAACTTAAAGCGAAAACCAAGTTAAAAACTTTTCAAAATTTGTTGTTGGTTGCGTTGACTTTGTAACACCCTTGCTGTATCTTTTGAACATACGTTCGTAGCAATAAAAGTTACGAATAACCAATGAAATCAGGGGTATTTTGAAGTTTCTGTTTGAGTCCGGTGGTCCAGCCAAGGTTGAGATTCATGACATGACGATTGAGCAAGTTCGTACTCGTTTGTCTGAAGTTTCATCGTTGCAGGCCAAACTTGATGCTGAAAAACTTGCGTTGAATGCGCGCATGATGTCCTTGATGCACGACCCGGTCACACCAACGTTCGTGATCCCTGAGCGTGA
>CALPPJ020000180.1 GCA_943325425.2 Bifidobacterium breve
CAATCACGTCTGACATACGCTCATCACCTTTAACGCGCGCAGTCTCTGGTCGATCTTGTTCACCTGCGCTCATCGTCACCCAACGAACATCGGGCACCAGATCTTGCAAGATGACTTGTTCAATTCCGGCTTCGCCAAGCGATGGCAATACTCGTTCGATGTACCGCAAGAACACGCGGTTCGGGCCGATCACCAAAACACCTTGATCTTCTAGGGGAAAACGATTGGTGTACAACAAATACGCGGCGCGGTGCAGTGCCACGACGGTCTTACCCGTACCTGGTCCACCTTGCACCACCAGCACACCACTTTGTGGCGAACGAATGATTTCGTCTTGTTCGGCTTGAATCGTTGCGACGATGTCACCCAACTGTCCGGTGCGACCACGTTCAATTGATGCCAACAATGTGCTGTAGCCACGCAAACCAGTTCCGGCTTGTGTAACAGTTCCTTCACCGTCGGCAACAAGACCTTCGTCGTGCCCAATACCTAAGTGACCTTCACCGAATAATTCGTCTTCGATTCCGAGCAACTTGTTTGATTGCACAATGAAGTGACGACGGCGTGCCAAGTTCATGGGCTGGCGGCCAGTGGCGCGATAGAAGGGTTCGGCGATTGGAGCACGCCAGTCGACAACGACCGGTTGACGCTTTTCATCGGATACCGCGAGTCGCCCAATATGAAAACTTTCAAGCTCGTCATTTTCGAGACGATCGATACGACCGAATACCAAAGCCGCGTCACCAAGATCAAGATCGGTCAGTCGTTTCACCAACGCATCGTCGATGGCATTGCGCTCAAAACGGTTCTGAAAGGTTCCACCCATTCCAGCCTCGGTATGACCGCGCAGTTTCAAGGCGTCTTCGCGACTCCGCACGAGGCAGTCGTAGGCATGATCGATATATGCCTGTTCGTCATCAAAATCTGGGTGTTGAGCGGTCATAAAGGGTTGATCAGCCTCGCCGTAGTTGAATAGTTCCTTGTATTGCTCTGAATTTCGTTACTCTTTCCCACAAAATCGGGCTTTCGGTACTCTACCTGCGTGTCACAATGGCTCGGCTAGTTGTGGGCTGTGAATGGGTGAACAGTGTGAATCAACCTGAAAAAAACAAAGGTGGAACGCCCGCAATCGTTGTTCTTGAGCAGGCTCAGGCCGTTTTTTCGGTGCATAGCTTCACCAACGATGTATCTCCCGGCGAACACGGCTATGGCAAAGCGGCGGCTCAAGCTCTCGGGGTCGAAGAAGACCGCGTGTTTAAGACTTTGCTCGTCACCTTGCAGGGTGGCTCAACCACTCATGCAGTCGGCATTGTCCCGGTCTCGGGCAAGTTGTCGCTAAAAGGTATAGCGACTGCGCTGAGCGCCAAAAAGGCTGAGATGCTCGACCCAGTTGCGGCCGAACGAATGACCGGTTACGTGGTGGGCGGAATTAGTCCGTTCGGACAACGCAAAGTACTGCCCACAGTGATCGACGAAACCGCCACGTTGTGGGACACCGTCTTTGTCTCGGGAGGTAAGCGCGGTTTAGACATCGAAGTGAGTCCCCACGACTTAATACGAATTTTGTCGGCAACAGTGGCCGATATCTCCGGATAATCAGTTCTCAACCGCGCTCGTTCATCGACAGTTACGTCATGTGAACGGGAAAACTGAAGTTGTTCTGAGCCGCCAGCGGCGACTCAGAACAGATGCAATCAGAAACTGATCAGTAATTGATCAGTCAACGGCGCGAACGTCGCGGGCTTCATCGCCCTTGCGTCCGGGACCGACGTCGAACTCGACCTTTTGGCCCTCTTGGAGGGTCTTGAAGCCTGAAGACTGGATCTGTGAGAAGTGCACGAACACATCGGGACCGTCTTCACGGGAGATGAATCCATAACCTTTTTCTGCATTAAAAAACTTCACTGTGCCTAGAGCCACGGTGGTACTCATTTCTCTCTATTGCCGGACACTGTGCCCGATGGGTTCTTACCCTACGCCCTCCGCGACCGATTTGTACATAGTTGGGTCCAATCGGCTAAATTTCATCCCCCACTTTGACAACAGTGCGAGATGACCCCGATACCGTCCTCACCGTGCGCGCCGCTTCCGAACCGTCACTAAACCCCGCTGACTACACCTTTGCTCATCAGATCCGGGTGCGCTTTTCGGAAACCGATGCCATGGGAATTGTGCATCACAGCAGGTACTTGCCCTATCTCGAAGAGACTCGTGTCGAGTACATGCGATCAATTGGTCAGTCGTATGCCAACTCGCGTGAGACCCTCGGCGACTCGGCAGTGCTTGAGGCCACCGTCAAGTACCGCCAGCCGCTCAAATTCGACGAAGTGATGAACGTCCATCTGGTTTTGGCCGCCACCACTGGAGCCACGTTCACGATCAACTACTTGATCACCGTCGGCGACCAAGTTGTCTCTACCGCCTCGACACAACACGCATACGTGAACGCTCAGGGTCGACCGCAGCGCCTGCCGGCATGGATCAAGGATCTTGCCACGAAATAACTGTGTGCATCGCCTTACGGCAACAGCGAAACAACTGACACGATTGCCTGTGCGTGAGTGCGTGCTTCACCGTCAGCAAGTGTTGGACCAAGCTCAACAATGAACGCCGTGTCATCAACAAAAGATCGACGTTGCCACGTGGCTGCAACTCCGGTGTACGTGCCGCCAGGAACACCCTTCAACGGCAAACCAGTGAGTCGCGAATACTCGCGTCGCAGCGGACCATCGGGGCCAGTTGAAGGAGCAATACTGAATTCGTCTTGGTGAAACCACACCGTCATGTCTGGTCGTAGATACGAAACAAAGTCAACTATTGCTTGCGTTTCTGGTTCGCTTGCCGCAGACGGACCGCTGTACTCCCAGTTACCTGGTTCGGCGATTAACCCCCATTTATATGGGAAATTACGATTGAGATCGACTTGATTGACATTGTGACGTTGATTGAGTGCAACACCATCGGGGTTCATTTCTGGCAATAACCACAAGTCAACATTGGCCGGAATTTCTGTTGGCGACATGGCGCGCAATTCGCGAATCACATCAAGGCCAGCCTGCTCGTCACCATGAATCACACCAATGACCAGAACAACAATCCGATTCGGATCATCAACTGCCAATTGCGCACCCGGGATATCAACTCGGTGAATCACTTCAATCGGTCGACTCTGGACTGACGTTCCGATGGATGTGGTGAGTTCGGTCGGCGGAAGCGTTGTACTTGTTGACGTGCTAGTTGTTGACGTAGTTGTTGTTGATGTGGTCGAAGTGACGATTGTTGGATGGGGGGCTTCGGTCATCGGAGGGGTCACCGAAGTTGAGCCAGAGCAGCCAGCAACGATCGCCGCTCCACACATAGCCAACAGAAGGCCTGCCTGAACCGTTCGGACGCTCTTCACTCCAGCGAGGTTACGCTTTCATATATGAGCAAGACCATCACCCAGAACAGCACTCCCCCGACACCCATCATTGACAGCCCTTCTGAATGGGTACGCGAACACATCGAGAGTTACGTCAAGACTGATGGCGCTGAAGGACACGACTGGAACGGTGTCCCCTGCATGTTGTTGACCACGCAGGGCCGCAAGACCGGATCGTGGAATCGCAGTGCTTTGATTTACGGCACCGATGGCACCGACTTGGTGTTGATCGCCTCGAAGGGCGGCGCGCCCAGTCACCCACTGTGGTTTGAGAACTTGGTGCAGAACCCTCAGGTGTGGGTGCAGGTTGCCGCCGACAAATACTGGGCGACGGCACATGTCATTGATCCCGCTACCGACGCTGACAAGCGCACCAGCCTGTGGAAGTCAATGGCCGCCATTTGGCCGGGCTACGACGAGTATCAAACGAAGGCTGACGAAGTTGGTCGTGTGATTCCAGTTGTTGTGCTGACGCGCAACTAATACTCACACGCAACTCAATAATTACAGCAGTACTTCGATTAAGCGAGGGCCTTGTTGTTTCATAGCCGACTGAAAAGCGGAACTGAAGCCTTCAAGCGTGCTCACTTGCACCGCTTCAACCCCCATTGCTTCGGCCATCTTGACCCAATCAATATTTGGATTTGAAAGATCAAACATTGACAAGGCTTTGGTGTCACCTTCGGCCATCAGATCTTTCGCACCGGTGCGGCTAAGTTCAACGCGCAAAATCGCATAAGCGCGATTGCTGAAGATCACTGTGGTGACATCAAGATTCTCTCGTGCTTGAGTCCACAGTGACTGCACGGTGTACATCGCACCGCCGTCACCATGTAGACACACCACTTTGCGATCAGGACACGCCACGGCTGCACCACCAGCAACGGGAAG
>CALPPJ020000181.1 GCA_943325425.2 Bifidobacterium breve
ATCAATTGCAGTGAGTCAAGGACTGGCTGATTCTCCGGATTATCCGACGGCGGCCGATGCGGTGGTGAAATGGATTGAGGACCATCGCGCCGAACTGATCGCTCGTACTGATAGTGACATAGTGACCGAATTCGTAAATATCAATGCTCCGACCTGTGCTGAGGGTCTGAAGATTCGAGGAGTGATTGAAGTGCCGATTGAATCAATGGGTACTTCGGACTACAACGCAAATGATTGTGCATCAACCGTTGAGCCCACCGGAGACGTCAGCGGATTCCAAAATGGTTACGTCACAATCACCAAGTTGCCCGTGAGCGGCGCGCCATTTGCTGACTGATCTGGCTGACTGAACTATTTACTCAGTACTGATGCGCCAACTCGACGGCGATGGAATGTTGCATCGCCATAAGCGCGCATGAGCGCCCACGACTTCTTCATCCACAGTTGAAGATCGGCTTCCCAGGTGTAACCAATGCCGCCGTGCACCTGCATGGTTGAACGACTGGCGCGGTAAGCGGCTTCACTGGCGAGAGCCTTGGCCATGCTGATGTCACGAACTGCCGTCGCAGCACCAGTACTTGCGCTCCATGCGGCTCGGTAGGTGGGCGCTTTGGCGAATTCAACTTTGAGTAACGCATCAGACATGAGGTGCTTGACGGCTTGGAAAGACCCGATGGGCTTGCCGAATTGTTCACGTTGACGGGCGTATTCGGCAGCGACTTCAATCATGCGCTCTGATGCGCCGATTAGATAAGCGGCACTTGAGAGTGCCATGACATCTGATGCGGGTAATCCGAAAACTTCAGCAGACGCACTCGTTTCAGTTCCGCCAGAAATGGTGAACAGTTGACGTCCGCCGTCAATGCCATGAGCATCGCTGGTCGAAAAGCCAGTAATGACTGCTTCGTTGCGTAAAACAAGATTGGCAACTTGGGCGTGAGCAACATAAGGACTGTTGTCAACCCAAAGTGTTGCAATCTGCGAACCGTCAACTAATGAGGGCCCCCACGAAGTATTCGCAAGTGCAGGTGCTGCCACAGCCATGTGTTCAAGCACCGGTCCGGGAACGCCTGCTCGACCTAATTCTTGGAATAACAAAATGGCATCAATTAACGTGCCGCCCATTCCGCCGGCCGATTCGGGAACAAGCATCGAGAGCACGCCCATCTCCGATAGACGGGTCCACAATTGTGGAATGTGTCCGGTGTGACTTTCCCAAGCCTCACGAACATGAGCGGGAGTGCACTCGTTCGCCAATAAATCGCGAAGACCCTTGGCGAAGAGGCGTTGATCATCGGTAAATGAAAACTTCATGACGTCACATTCCCTTCGGCAACTGCAGCACGCGGTCAGCGATGATGTTGCGTTGAATTTCGTTGGTGCCGGCGTAGATCGGACCACTCAATGAGAACAAGAAACCGTCGACCCAGCGTTCGAAGGGTCCTTCCATACGTTCGGCTTCGGGTCCCAGAATTTGCAGCGCGATTTCATGGATGCGCACATCCATCTCGCTCCAGAAGATTTTGTTGAGGCTTGCCTCAGCACCAATCGGGCGCCCCTCGAGCATTCCGGTCACTGTTTGATAGGTGTGCAGTCGATAGCCCTCAGCTTGCATCCAGACGTCGGTGACCGCATCAGATAGGGCGGTATCGGTTGGATCGGCATAGGTGCGCCACAAATGAATGAGTCGGTTGACTGCTTCGCTGAATCGTGCGGGACTACGCAAACTCACGCCACGTTCAAAGCCAGCGGTGGCCATTGCAACGTTCCAGCCTTTGTTTTCTTCGCCCAAGGTGTTAGCGACCGGAACACGCACGTCATCAAAGAAGATTTCAGCAAAGCCCGTGTCACCATCAAGTTGAGCGATCGGCCGAACGGTGATACCTGGCAAATCAAGCGGACACAAAATGAATGTCAAGCCACGATGGCGATCAGCGGTCGGATCGGTGCGGAAAATTCCGAAGCACCAGTCGGCCCACACCGCACGGCTCGCCCAAATCTTTTGACCGTTCAAAATCCAATCGTCGCCATCACGGGTAGCTTTGCTGCGAATTCCCGCCAAATCACTTCCAGCGTTGGGCTCGCTCCAAGCTTGGCCCCAGACAATTTCAGATGAAGCCATTGATGGTAAGAACTTGGCTTTTTGTTCTTCGGTGCCAACTTCCATAATGGTGGGGCCGAGTAAAAAGATGCCGTTTTGGTTAACTCGACCTGGCGCACCCGCTCGGTAATACTCTTCTTCAAAAATCAACCACTTGATGTAATCAGCGTTGCGGCCGCCGTACTCAACTGGCCACGAAACGGCCGACCAGCGACCCTCATACAACTTCTTTTCCCACACTCGATGGAGGGCGAAGCCTTCTTCGGTGTCGAAGCTAGGAAGTGGCGAAGTGGGCACGTTGGCCTCAAGCCACGCCCGTGCTTCGGCGCGGAATGCTGACTCATCACTGGTTTCGTTGAGATCCATACGGTGACGAACCTTAGTCGCAGTCGATCAAAAATCTGACGCTGTGTCAGAAAACGTTGGCGAGGCATATTCGCTGAACATTCGCCCAACTATCCTGACCCCGTGGGGGATCGCAATCACGGGGGAATTGAGTATGTCGCTGGGCTAGATGGCCTTCGCGCACTCGCCGTGATGACGGTGATGGCGTTTCACCTCGGTTGGTCGTTTGTGCCCGGTGGGGCGTTTGGCGTGTCACTGTTCTTCACGCTTTCCGGGTACCTGATTACTCAAGTGATGTTGGCCGACCATGATCGTGCCGGAAAGGTTGATCTCAAACGGTTTTGGACACGCCGTTTACGGCGACTTGTGCCAGGTTCGATCGTTTGTTTGATTGCCGTCACGGTAGTTGCGTTATTTGGACTTTTGGAAGGCGATCGTTTGCGCGGCGATTTGTTTGCAGCACTCGGCTATTCGGCTAACTGGCGATTCGCTACTGCCGGGACGACCTACGCGCAACTTTTTGAATCAACGCCTTCGCCGGTTTTACATTTTTGGTCTTTGGCAATTGAAGAACAGTTTTACATCATCTTTCCGCTGCTGATGGTCGTCTTGTTGCGGTGGCGCAAACTTCTTGTTCCAACATTGGCATTGTTGACGGGAGCAAGTGTTGCCGCGATGGTTTTGACGAGTTCACGGAATCTGGCGTACTACGGAACGCATACGCGAGCTGCCGAATTATTGATTGGTGCTTTGCTGGCATTGGTCATTCCAGTGAGCAGGCAACTGTCAACGGCAGTACAAAAAATTGTGGCGACGTTGGGTGTTGTCGCATTCGTAGCTTTTGTATACATCGCCACAAACGCTCACACCAGTGATGCTTGGCTGTACCAAGGCGGACTCAGTGGCTTCTCGCTGATTTCTAGTGTGCTGATTATCGCGGTGCTGGTGCCAGGACCGCTTCGCTTGTTGATGTCTTCGCGGCCGATGGTTGCAATAGGACGAATTACTTATTCGTTGTATCTCTTTCACTGGCCAGTTTTCGTGGTCCTCAACAAAGATCGGATGGGGTTCGACGGTGTTGCTCTTTCATTGACTCGAATTGCTGTCACGGTGTTGCTGGCGGGTTTGTCGGCGTGGCTGATTGAGAATCCCATTCGATTCCGCAAAGTGTTGCGCAAGCCAGTATGGGCGGGCTTCGGAATGGTTGCCGTGATGGCGGCCACTTTGGTTGTCATGTCTGCGGTTTCAACAACTCCACCAACCGCGTTGGCCGGAGTAGATGCGCCAGATGAGATAGTGCAATTTGTCGCACCTTCGTCAGTCGCACCTTCTGTACCAACTCGGGATCCGCTCAAAGTATTGGTGCTTGGGAGTGAGTCAATAGTTGCTGATGATGTAAAAAGTGCGATCGGAGATTCGATTCCGTTTGTGGTGGTGAACGGGATTCAGCCTGGTTGCGCTATTCGGCTGAGCGCAGAAACGATTGAGGGATGTGAATCGTTTTCATCTGTGGCTCAGCGACTCATCTTGCAGTCAAAGCCAGATGTTGCAGTTTTGTCAGTCGGTACAGCCGAACGACGGTTACTTGCAGAATTAGAAGAGAGTGTTCGCGCCTCAGCAGGAACGAGCACTGAAGAAGACATGGCATTGCAGTTTCGCTTAAGCGTCGAGATTGTGAATGATATTTTGCAACCATTGGTGACGATCCCAGTGATTGTGGTTGATTACGGGGACAAGGATGTACTGAGCGGCAACTTGGATGATGCAGATTTACGTCTCAAGAACGCGGTCATGTTACATCGGCCGTCTGCTGAAGAATTAATGAATCAATTGACATTGATTGACGAAAAACTACAAGG
>CALPPJ020000182.1 GCA_943325425.2 Bifidobacterium breve
ACCGCTCATGCCAAGCGCAATTGCTCGCTATGGCCGCCGGGACCCCCAAGCTCATCAAGCACGAATACGCTCAATACACCCGTGAACAAACCGGTCATTCATTGGCTGGCTGGTTCCAGTTCCAGCCGTTGTGGCAAGAGATTTGTCGCACCGATCCCGAACTTTTCGACTGAACTCGTCGCCTGCCCCGCAAAGTCCCGACAACGCTGTCGGACGCTTTTTCAACACCGCTTCACCTGAAGCGTTATTTGTGTTGAGCGCAACTGCGCAGTACATCGGCGCAGTCATTGCAGTCGACTTGTTTGATCAAGTCAATCCCGCAACTGTTGCTTGGTTTCGGGTCATCGGTGCATCGATCGCGTTGATCGCAATTTCGAGCCGACGTTTATTTCATCGCCACCATCGCCAAAAATGGACCCGCCAAGATTTCATCGCCATGACTGTGTTCGGAGTTGCGACCGCGCTCATGAATACGTTCTTTTATTTGGCGATTGATCGTTTGCCGTTAGGCAAAGGTGTAGCGATTGAATTCATCGGCCCGATCGCGGTAGCTGCCGTGCGAACACGCTCGCGACGCAATGCAATATCACTCGGGTGCGCGGCGATCGGGGTTGCAGTTTTGTCTGGAGTTGAAATCAGCGGCGAGCCACTTGGGCTTCTGTTCATCTTTTTGGCATCGGCGATGTGGGCAACGTACATCGTGGTTGGATCACGCGTCGCTCAACAAAACCGTGGCGTTTCCGGACTTGGTTTAGGTCTAGCTATTGGCGCTTTGGTCATCACTCCAATCGGTGCGCCGATGAGTGGACCTGTTTGGAGTGCGCCACACCTTATTTTCGCGTGCATGTTTGTCGGCGTTATGTCGAACGCCATCGGTTATGGCATTGACCAATCAGTTTTACGAAGAATTCCTATTCGCAGATTCAGTGTTTTACTAGCTCTCTTGCCAGTGACCGCAACTGTTGTCGCATTCATTGCACTTGATCAAAGACCAAACGCAATTGATCTATTTGGCATGACACTCGTTCTGGTTGGCGTCGTCATTCAAGAACGCGAGACACTCGACAATAAGTTGGGTGAAACGAAGAAGTCAGTGCGATAAACCTGGGGCACACAGTCCCTCAAGGTCAAGGACTTGAATGCGATCGCGGTTAGCCCATGTGACAGGGTTGGTGGGATCGGCTTGCAACTTGAATGTTCTAAAAGACATTTCCGTTGTATCAACAGCCAAGATTCGTCCAATCAAACCATCACCAAGCTTGAGCAAAATCTTGATGGTCTCAAGCGCCTGAATTGAACCAATAATTCCGGGTAAAACACCAAGAACTCCAGCCTCAGCACACGAGGGTGCCAGTTCTGCCGGCGGCGGTTCGGGCACCATGTCGCGATACGTCGGACCCTCTTTCGGATGGAACACCGAAACCATTCCTTCAAAGCGGAAGATTGAACCGTGCACCACAGGAATACCGAGCTTCACACTTGCATCGTTCAGCAAGTAACGCGAGGGGAAGTTGTCAGCGCCGTCAACTATGACGTCGTAGCCCGCAATGATCTCCATGATGTTTTCAGCAGCAAGACGAGTGTCGTATGTGATCACTTTGACATCAGGGTTCAGCAGATTGATCGTCTTCTTTGCGGAATCAACTTTGCGATCACCGATGCGCTCGATGTTGTGCAAAATCTGGCGTTGCAAATTACTGGCATCAACATCATCCATATCAACGATGCCGATTGTTCCGACACCAGCGGCCGCTAGATACAGAGCCGCTGGCGATCCAAGTCCACCAGCACCCAACATCAGCACTTTGCTGTCCAGCAACTTCGACTGACCTTCTACGCCCACTTCAGGAAGCAACAGGTGGCGCTTGTAGCGATTCATTTGTTCGGGGGTCAGTGACGCGGGCGCTTTCCAGACGCGACCTTCGTCTTTCCACTTGCCGTAGCCACCCGCCATGGACAAAACATTGGTGTATCCGAGTTCGGCAAGGGTCTTGGCAGCAAAGGCACTGCGCACTCCGCCGGCGCAATACACAATGACTGGTGATTCCTTATCAAGGATGCGACCCTCAACTTGTGCCTCGAGGTGGCCACGAGGAATGTGCAAAGCCCCAACGAGGGCCCCTTCGGCGTATTCGTCAGGTTCGCGAACATCCAAAACAGTGACGCCACCTGCGGTTATGTGCGTTTGAGCAGTAGCGGTATCCACTTCGGTAATAACCGATTTTGCGGCGGAAAGTAAGTCCCTGAAGGTAGCCATGGTAAAAGCCTACCTAGTTAGTCGGGAATTGCCACGAGGGCGGGAAGCATGGCTGTGATGTCCCCCATCAAAAATGCATTGGCGTACCGATCTCGATCGGTGGGTTGGTTATTCATGATGACGACTTTGGCCCCCGCAGCCTTGCCACGTGTCACCACATTGGCCGCCGGCGTGACATTGAGTTGAGTTCCGATCGCCAATACCAAGTCGGCCTCTTCGGCCGCTGTGATCGCTGCGTTGATGACACCGGGTATGAGCGCTTCGCCAAACAAAATGACATCGCGCTTCATCAGTCCCCCACACTTCAAACATTTCGGGTCAGCTTCTCCTGCGTCAACTCGTTGCAATGTTTCTTCAACGGGCAAACGATCGCCACAGCCGATACAACGCGTGTACTGCCACGTGCCATGAACTTCATGCACCAGCTCGGGCGAGTTGCCCGCAACCACATGCAGTCCATCAACATTTTGAGTTGCCAAACCACGCAATTGACCGCGACGCTCTAGTTCAACAAGTGCAAGATGTCCGACGTTTGGTTCAACCGTTCGCAAACGTCGATCACTGGATGCCCTCCACCCGGCGATGCGCACATTCTCATCAGCCAAATAAGTCTGAATATTTGATGCTTTTTCGGCTAACGGATTTTTTGTCCAGATTCCGTTTGGACCACGAAAATCAGGAATTCCCGAGGCAGTTGAAATACCGGCTCCCGTCAAAACTGTGATGCGTTGCGCTTCAGCAACCCACTGACGCACCTGAGCAAATTCTGTTGAATGGATATCTTCGGTCAACATCGGTTCCCTACTTTCGTGCAAAAAGTATCGCACTCATCGCCGTGTACGAACGATCTGCACCCACAACTTTGTGTCGTCATCAATGAGAAAATTGAAAGGTCATCATCAGCATGAGCGCACAACATCAGTCCCCCAAACACTCCACAGTTCTCGACCGAGTAACAGATGAGTTAGTGGTTATTCCGTGGCGAGATCCGATCGTTGAACGCGTCGGTTTCGATGCTTGCGGAGATTATGTCGAACTCTTTTGGCTGAGCACGCTCGGGCCAACCGCAACATGGCTACTTCGCCGCCTCGCCGTCACAGTGGTCAATAACCCGGATGGTTTCGCCATTGATTTGGCTGCAACTGCCGCCAGTCTCGGGCTCGGTTGGGAGTCAGGTCGAGCCAACCCATTTGCCCGAGCCGTTCAGAGACTGGTGATGTTCGGCCTCGCACAACCCGTCGGAGACCGCTTAGCCATTCGATCAGTCGTGCCGCCACTTGCGATGAAACAACTTGCCCGCCTACCCGAGCATCTACAACGCGCCCATGCGCAATGGGCCGAGTCCGATCCTGAACTCGCGCTTGTTGAGGGTTACTCCGGTGGACGAATGATCACCGACTAACTACTAACGACTCGATTTCGGCTTACTGAATCCAAGAGCCAAGTTAATGAGAAGTCGAGTACCGAACCCCGTTGCACCACGGCTCAACCAACCGTCATCGCCGTCAACATTCATCGGACCAGCGATATCAAGGTGTGCCCACGGCACGTCACCAGTGAATTCAGCCAAGAACAAGGCCGCAGTGATTGCGCCACCATATGGTCCACCAATGTTTTTCATGTCTGCGACATTTGAATCAAGCAAACGTCGATAACTGCGCTCAAGTGGCAACTGCCAAATCGGCTCATCAGCTTTATCGGCGGCACTCTTGACTTGATCAACAAACGACTGGTTCGGTCCGAGTACTCCAGCAATTTTTGCTCCGAGCGCCGCCATGCAGGCGCCGGTCAGAGTTGCAATATCAACAATGGCATCTGGCTTCAACTCAGTTGCTAATGACAACCCATCGGCCAAAATCAAACGACCCTCAGCATCTGTATTCAAAATTTCAGATGTCTTACCATTACGGAAAGTCAAGACATCGCCCATTGCAACGGCGCTACCTGACGGTCGGTTATCGGTGCACATCAGGTAACCCGTCACGGCAGTACGACAACGCAATGCTTTCAAAGC
>CALPPJ020000183.1 GCA_943325425.2 Bifidobacterium breve
ATGGACAGTCGAGTCATCCTCGACCAGATTGGTGCCGAGAAATTGGTCGGCAAGGGAGACATGTTGTTGTTGCCTGGTAACTCGTCGGTGGCTCAACGTATTCAGGGTTGCTGGGTCGATGAAGAAGAGGTGCGCAAGGTCGTCGCTTTCTGGCGTCAGCAGGCGCCGTCCGTTCAATACGTCAGCGGTGTTGAAGGTGAAGAAGCGCCGTCGGGCGGTAGCGGTGGTCAATCCATTACTGATGGTGTAGGCAACGACGACAGTGATGAAGCATTGCTCAAGCGCGCAATGGAACTCGTGGTACGAAGCCAAATGGGCTCAACCTCAATGTTGCAACGCAAGCTCGGTGTCGGTTTTGCTCGCGCTGGTCGATTGATGGACCTACTTGAGCAAAACGGAATTGTCGGACCGAGCGTGGGTAGCAAAGCCCGCGAGGTGTTGATGACCGTTGAAGAGTTTGAGGCACTGTAACTCTGGTGTCATTGGCCCCAAGGTCAGATGATTAGCATATTCTCCAGTAGGTCCAATTTGGGCATGAACGGGGGAGTCTCATGGAGCTCATTGAAGTCGCATCTGGTTTGAAGTTTCCCGAAGGTCCCATCGCAATGCGCGACGGCAGTGTGATCTTGGTTGAAATGTTTGGTCCGCGAATCACGCGCGTGCGTTCCGATGGAAGCAAGGAAACGATTGCCGAAATCACAGGGGGACCTAACGGCGCTGCGATTGGTCCCGATGGTGCCTTGTACTTGTGCAACAACGGTGGTTGCTTCACCGAGATTGATTTTGGTGGATTGTGTTTCCCCGGACCGTTTGACAAGTCGAAGTACAGCGGCGGGCGCATTCAACGCGTTGACATTGCCACCGGCACGGTCACCGATTTGTACACCGAGTGCGACGGTCGTCCGTTGCGCGCACCGAACGACTTGGTGTTTGACACCGTTGGAGGTTTCTACTTCACCGATCACGGTATTCGCGATCTAGAAGCGCGTACCGCCGACTTCACAGCGATCTATTACGCCAAGGCCGATGGTTCGTCGATTCGCGAAATTGATTTCCCGGTTGAAAGTCCGAACGGGATTGGGTTGTCGCCCGACGGCAAGAAGGTCTATTGGGCCGAAACTCACACTGGTCGCGTATTTCAGCGTGACATCGTCGAACCAGGTGTGCTTGCACCCGCAATGCCTGGCGATTCAAGCGTCGTTTTGCACGGCCTTCCCGGTTACCAATTGCTCGATTCTCTTGGCGTCGATGGATCTGGCAATGTCTGCGTAGCAACGCTCGTGAATGGCGGCATCACGGTGATCTCACCTGCGGGCGAGATTGTTGAACATGTTGCGACTGGCGACATGTTGACGACCAATATCTGCTTCGCCGCAGACGGAAGCGACACGGCGTACATCACCTTGTCGGGAACGGGTCGATTGATGAAGACCAGGTGGACCTATGGCGGCTTGAAGTTGGCATATTCGGCATGACGAGAACCTGAGCAGGTAGCCTCGTAGATCGTGACGAATCAAGGAAAGCGCTTCTACGTCGAGACCCTTGGTTGTCCCAAAAATCAGGTTGATTCCGACAAGTTGATCGGCACTTTGTTGGCCGATGGCATGCAAGCGACCGACTCAGCTGAAGATGCTGACTTAGTTGTCGTGAACACCTGTGCGTTCATTGACGAGGCTCGTCGTGAATCAATTGACACGATTCTGAGCCTTGATGAGCAGCGCAAGAAGTCGTCACGGTTAGTGGTAACGGGTTGTATGGCCGAACGTTACGGACAAGAACTCGCTGATGAACTGCCCGAGGTTGACTTGGTCGCTGGCTTTGGAGTTCCGGTACATACGCCTGCTTCGAAGAAATTGATTCCCGTTGGCTCGGCGCCAGTTCCGTCGCTTGATTTGTTGAACTTGCCACGCCCCAAGAGTTCATCGCCGTGGGCGTACGTAAAAATCGCTGAAGGTTGCGATCGCACGTGCGGATTCTGCGCCATTCCTTCTTTCCGTGGACCGCAACGCAGCCGTGACGTTCACTCGATCATTACCGAAGTTGAGCAATTGCAGGCTCGTGAAATTGTTTTGATTGCTCAAGACTTGGCGAGTTACGGAAAAGATCGGCCCGACGAACTTGGTGCTGGAAGCATCGTGTCACTGGTGCGCCAAGTTTCATCAATGGTCGATCGCACCCGTTTGTTGTATCTGTATCCGAGCGACTTAAGTGATGACCTCATTGATGCCATCTGCGATTCGGGTGTCCCGTATTTTGACTTGTCGTTACAACATGTCAGTAAGCCCTTATTGCGTCGCATGCGTCGTTGGGGAGATGGTCAACGTTTCTTAGATCGCATTGCCGATATTCGCAAACGCGAACCCGATGCCGCCTTCCGGAGTAATTTCATCGTTGGGTACCCAGGTGAAACCGAAGAAGACCATGATCAATTGCTCGGTTTCGTGGAAAAAGCCGAACTTGATTGGTGTGGCTTCTTTGCCTATTCGCCAGAAGACGGCACTTATGCCAAAGACCTTGATGGTCAAGTGCCCGAAGGCCTGATGCGTGAGCGTCTATCAGAGCTGAGCGAAATGCAAGACAACATCACGTCTCGTCGCCGCGATGATTTGATTGGCCGCACGGTGAATGTTTTGGTCGACGAGCCAGGCGTTGCTCGCAGCCATCGTGAAGCTCCCGAAATTGACGGAATTATTGAAGTTCCGTCGTCGCTTGAAGTCGGTCAGTTTCATGACGTCACCGTCACTTCGGCCATGGGTCCTGATCTCGTCGCCGAATAGTCACACAACCGAAATATCGTTGAGCGAGGGCTCGGTGTGGCAGGCTTACAGGGTGCCGGTTGACCCTAATGCCATTGCTACTTGGGCAAATGCAGTAACAGTCGGGCGAATTCTTGTTTCGCCTTTGATGTTCGTGGTGATTCCTGATTATCCAGGTGGCTCGTGGGTTGCGTTCGTCTTGTGGTTCGTGCTGTGCTCGAGCGACGGAATAGATGGTTACTTGGCGAGGCGTCACGGCGCAACGCGTTCTGGGGCATTCCTCGATCCGCTAGCCGACAAAGTTTTGGTGTTAGGTGCGATGTTCACCTTGGTGAGTCGCGATGTGTATTGGGCACTACCGGTGTTACTCATCGCCGCTCGTGAAGTGGCAATCAGCATGTATCGCGTCATGGTTGGGGCAAAAGGAATCAGCGTTCCGGCCAGCCGTCTTGCGAAATGGAAAACTCTCTTTCAACAACTCAGCGTTGGCTTTGCCATCATCCCGCTAACTGCTGATAAAGCCACATGGATATGGCTGTGGTTGTTGTGGATCGCGGTGGCCTTCACAACCGTCAGTGGCTTGCAGTATCTGTGGCGCGCACAGAAGTTGCGTAAGACAACTCCAAACTTGTCGGTCTGACATGCGTTGCTCGGTAGTTGCCGTCGGAACCGAATTACTACTTGGTCAAATTGTTGATACCAATTCGTCGTGGATTGGTGAACAACTAGCTGCGAATGGAATTGACTCGCTGTTGCAAGTCAAAGTAGGGGACAACCATCAACGCATTGTTGATGTACTGCGATCGGCTTTGCGCGAAGCAGACGCGGTCATTATGTGTGGCGGACTCGGGCCAACTCACGATGACTTGACTCGTGAAGCAATTGCCGAAGTCATGGGCGTCGAACTTGTCATGCACGACGATATTGCGCAAGTGATTCGCAACATTTTTGAATCCCGTGGTCGGCGCATGGCCGACAACAATTTGCAACAAGCAATGGTGCCCGTTGGGGCAACAGTAATTCACCAAACTCGAGGAACTGCGCCAGGTCTGATGTGTCCGGTTGGCGACAAGGTGATTTATGCAGTTCCAGGTGTGCCGCATGAAATGCAAGACATGATGGAGCGCGCGATCTTGCCCGATCTGCGGGCGCGAAGCGGTGACACCAGTGTGATTGCGAGTCGCGTCATTCGCACCTGGGGTGAGAGCGAAAGTGGTCTGAACGAACGTTTGAATCCGATCATCGCTCAACTTGAAGAAGTGGGAAATCCAACGTTGGCTTTTCTGGCAAGTGGTTGGGAAGGCATCAAAGTTCGCCTCACCGCCAAGGGGGCCGATAGTCAACAAGCTCATGCGGTTCTCGACGAATGGCAAACGAGGGTTCTTGACATTGTCGGCGATGTGGTCTTTGGTTTTGACGCCGACAACATGGAAGCAGTTGTGTTGAATCTGTTGCGCGAACAGGGCCTGACTCTTGGGCTCGCCGAATCGGTAACTGGTGGTTTGGTGTCGGGAC
>CALPPJ020000184.1 GCA_943325425.2 Bifidobacterium breve
AGAGATAGCGTCGCTCTCAATGACTTCTCGTCCCCCCAGCGTTGATTCTTTGGCGCGATCGCTCGCCCACATCGGATTACCTCATCCGTTGCTGGTTGACGCTGCTCGACAAGCAATCGCTGCAGGCGACCCACAATTAGCCGAACAAATAGCCCATGACATTGCGCAGTGTTTGCTTGTTCCAGTCATTAATGCCACAGGTGTTATCGCCCACACCAATCTGGGTCGTTCGCCAGTTGCTCATACTCAAACTGCTCGTGCGCAGAATCTCGAATTTGATCTCACCACTGGCCAACGCGGTAGTCGCCAAGCGGGTATCGGACAATTAGTCGCCCGCGCTTGTGGAGCCGAATCGGCGATGGTTGTCAATAACAATGCCGCCGCAGTCATGTTGGTATTGGCAGCTCTTGCGAATGATCGCGATGTTGCAGTGAGCCGTGGCGAGAGTGTCGAAATTGGTGGTGGGTTTCGAGTTCCCGAAGTGATGGAACAATCGGGCGCACGCCTGCTTGATGTCGGCACGACAAATCGCACGCGCCTAGCCGATTACCGCAAGGCAATTGATCGCAAGACAACTGATGTCGCGCTCGTTCTTAAAGTTCATCCATCGAATTATCGTGTTGAAGGTTTTGTTGAAGAAACTTCGGTTGATCAACTTGCAACTCTTGGTGTCTCCGTCGTTTCTGACATTGGATCGGGCTTACTTGATGCCGCATGTCCTTGGCTCAGCGACGGCCCTCCGAACTGGTTGAGCGGTGAACCTGCGGTCAAACAAACTTTGGCAGCAGGTGCTGACCTTGTCACCTTCAGTGGTGACAAATTGATGGGTGGGGCTCAGTCGGGTTTCATTGTTGGTCGCGCCGATTTAGTGCAAGCGTGCGCCGCTCACCCTCTTGCCCGTGCCTTACGACCCGGTGGTTTAGTTCTCGCTTCACTTCACAACACATTGATGTCCTATCTCGCTCGGACCGCTCAAAAGGACATCCCCTTTTGGCGAATGGCTACAACAAGTGTCGGCGACTTACGCAACCGCGCCCAAGTAATTGTTCAACACTCAGGTGTTGGCAAGGTGGTTGATTGCGATTCTCTTCCTGGAGCAGGTAGCGCGCCAGGTGTCACGATCAAATCAGTTGGCCTGTCTATCGACGGTGATCATCTTGTTGCACTACGTCGTTTTCAACCGCCCATCATCGCGCGCGTAAAAGATCACATGACCATGCTGGATCTACGAACAGTTGACCCAACCGATGATGCAGTGTTGATTGAGGCACTTCAGAAAATCACTTGATATGCGTATCATCGCTACAGCCGGACATGTCGATCACGGCAAATCAACATTGATTCGCCGACTCACTGGCATTAACCCTGATCGCTGGATCGAAGAACAAGAACGCGGACTCACCATCGATCTTGGTTTCGCCCATATGCAATTACCGACCGGCGAGAACATTGCATTCATTGACGTGCCTGGTCACACCAAATTCATCGGCAATATGTTGGCCGGCGTCGGGGGAATTAACGCCTGCATCTTGGTGGTCGACGGCCACGAGGGTTGGAAGCCACAGACCGAAGAGCATTTGCGAATCATGCAACTTGTTGGGGTCACTCACGGAATCATTGCCCTCACGAAAATTGATCTCTGCGATGCCGATGATCGCGAACTTGCAATGATGGATATCGCCGATCACGTTGCCGAGACTTTTCTGCAGGATGCACCGATTCTCCAATTGAGCGCGACAACTGGCGAAGGACTCGATGACTTCATCTCTGCGCTTGATGCACTCGCGATTACAAGCAATCCTTCAATTGATCATCAGCGACCACGCCTCTTCATTGACCGAGTATTCGCCGCCAAAGGAAGCGGCACTGTTGTAACCGGAACCTTGACCGATGGTTCATTTGCTCTTGGCGACAATGTGCTCATCACACCATCAGGTCGCGAGGCCAAGATTCGCGGAATTCAAACTTTGGGCCGAGCTGTCGAGATGATTGAACCTGGTCATCGCGTGGCTCTCAATCTGTCGGGAATTGATCACTCAGAGATCATCCGCGGCAACGTGGTCATTCACGAAAACAACTGGCATCTCTCTGACCGAGTTGATGCATCGCTTCAAGTTCTCGATTCATTGAAACATGTCGTGTCACGACGTGGCGCTTTCACCGTACATGTTGGTTCGGACGAAATACCGACGCGCGTACGAGTGCTTGGACCCGAATCGATTGCACCGGGTCACGAAGGTCTGGTGCGATTGCACCTTTCACGAGCAGTGCCATTACTGCCGGGAGATCGTTATGTGTTACGTGAAAGCGGACGTTCAGAAACTGTTGGCGGCGGCGAAATTCTTGATGTCGCACCGAAGTTGCCCGCGTCTCGAGCTCGGCCGTCACGTTCTGTTGATCGTGTCGTGAACGAACACAGTTGGATCACTGCGAGTTCGCTCTCACTTCTCACCGGAGAAAAACGAGAAGTACAATTCGGTGAATGGATAGTGGATCCAGATGTTCTTGCCACCACCATCGCTGCTATTGAGTCACGAATCACAAAATCAGGTGACGCCGGAATCGATCTTCTTGAATTCAACGAACGGGAGCGTTTAATTGTCGCGACCCTCCCCCAAGTGTCAATAGTTCATGGTCGTGTCACCTTGGTAGGAGTTCATGATCCCCTTCTTGATCACCCCATTATTGAGCAATTGAAATCTGACGGTTGCGCTCCTCGCTCACCACTGGGCATCACACCGCCAGAGTTACGACGCCTCGCCAAGGCCGGGCTGCTATTTGAACGCGAAGGTGAATGGTTTCATGTATCGGCTCTTGAAACCGCAAGAACAATTGCGTCAGAACTTCTGCACAACAATCCTGAGGGTTTCACTATGTCGCAATTTCGCGAAGCGCTTGGGGTGACTCGCAAACACGCGGTTCCGTTAGCCGGCGAACTTGATGCTCGGGCCATGACTCGACGACGGGGCGACGTACGTATTGCTGGGCCAAAAATCTAAACGTCTTTGGTTCAAACGTTATAGATATAGCGAAAAGTCAGATTGATACGCGGAGCCACGAACTTCTTGGTCTTTGGAATGTCATGCATCCAACACGCCTGCGACAATCCACTCATCACGAGCAGCGAACCTGATGCTAAAGAAATCTGCCGTAATTCTTTGTTTTCGCGGTGCCGAAGACGAAAGTTGCGTTCTCCACCGAAACTTACTGACGCAATTACTGGTTCCGACCCAAGTTCGGGTTCGTCATCTGCGTGCAGACCCATCGAGTCCTGACCATCGCGATACAAATTGACCAACACCGAGTTGAATTTCGCCGATGTCGCAACTTCGCAGCGGCGCTTGATCTCCAGCAAAGTTGGAGTCAGTGGTCGAGGATCAAGTGTGATTCCCGAATACGAATACGCCAAGTCTCCATACCAACATGCCAATCGTGGTTGGAGAACTTCTTTGCCAAACAAAACGATGTTTCGCGCTTCCCATGGAGTCTCATCCATGATGTTGCGAAACATACGCTCACTATCCACTGCACCAAAATATCCCGGACGATAAAACGCACTGCCGTCGAAAGGCAATAGTTCTTGTGGTTGCATGAGTGGCTCATCAAAAAGGCTCATACGGTCACCAATTTTTAGGGCATGGGGAGGTCGGCAAATTGCGATTCAATAATTGAGCGATCTTCAAGATCGCTGATTCCGGCAATCAATTGCACAGTCACCGTATACACATCGCTATAGCGGTCGTCGTCGGCATTCAACAATGCTCGCGAATACCCCTCATGCAGTGAAGCGATCAGCCAATCATCAACAGCGTTTTCAATCGCTCGCGCGATTGCCGATTCAATGAGCGTCACGGCATCTCCGGCCATGCCATTCACGGTGAGCGCTCGAGCGACTTGCCAATCACCGATCAACAAATTCATGGCATTGCCAATGGGCTCCCAGAGCGCACGTGAAGCCAGCGCTTCGCATAATGCTCGATATGCGTCTTCTTCAGAAAGCTCGCTGCGATCAAGAATGTCAGAAGCATTGTTGTAAGCGCTGATCGCCAACATGCGCCGAGTTTGCCCTGAATCACTCATCGCGAGTTCGTTAGTTTTCTTCAGTTGTCGCGGCTTCATTGGGTCGACGTTCGCGATAATCACGCGCTCCACCTTCTTCAGGCTCGACCTGCAAGACAATGCCGTCAATAGCCACGACTCGCGCCATTTCGCCACTCTTCACTGGAGTTGCACGGTTTGTGCGAGCCTTCCAACGGGCT
>CALPPJ020000185.1 GCA_943325425.2 Bifidobacterium breve
CCGACAAGAAGATGCACTGATTGACCCGTTCTATGACTTCTTCGAAATGCAAAGGCCGATTGTCACGAGCGCTCGGCAACCGAAAACCATGATCTACCAGAATATTCTTTCGACTGCGGTCGCCCGCAAACTGCCCGTGTAATTGGGGCACAGCGACATGGCTTTCGTCAATAACCAACAAGAAATCCTTGGGGAAATAATCAAGCAATGTAAAGGGTGGCTCTCCGGGCTGCCGACCATCGATGTGCATTGAATAGTTCTCAATACCGTTGCAATAGCCGACTTCTTGCATCATTTCTAAGTCGTATTGGGTACGCATACGCAAACGCTGTGCCTCCAAAAGTTTTCCTTCGGCTTCAAAGAAAGCTAAACGCTCTTGCAACTCACCTTCAATCCCAATAATTGCTCGTCGCATTCGTTCGTCGCCAGCCACATAGTGAGTGGCCGGAAAAACGAGGGTTCTATTCAACTCTCGCAGCGTCTCGCCAGTTAGCGGATCGATCATGGTCAAGCGTTCGACCGTATCGCCAAACATTTCAACCCGCAGAACAGACTCTTCATAAGCGGGATGGATTTCAATCGTGTCACCACGTACTCGAAATTTTCCACGACCGAGACTCATGTCATTACGGTCGTATTGAAGATCCACGAGACGACGCAGAATACTGCGCATATCGTAATCAACATTGGTGTGCAGTTCGAGTAGTTGACCCCGATATTCATCAGGGTCACCCATTCCATAAATACATGAAACAGAGGCAACAACGATTGTGTCTCGACGAGTCAGAAGCGCTGCCGTAGCCGAATGACGTAATCGATCGATGTCATCATTAATTGATGAGTCTTTTTCGATAAAGGTGTCAGAAGAGGCAATGTACGCCTCGGGTTGGTAGTAGTCGTAATAACTGACAAAGTACTCAACTCGATTATCTGGGAAGAACTCCATCATCTCTTGAGCCAATTGAGCAGCAAGACTCTTGTTAGGCGCAAGGATCAACGTCGGCCGCTGGGTCTTTTCAATAGTCCAAGCAACCGTTGCGCTTTTACCCGATCCAGTGATTCCTAAGAGCGTTTGAAAACGCAGACCTGAATCAAGTCCAGCAGAAAGTTCAGCAATCGCTTTTGGTTGATCACCAGCAGGTGAATAATCGGAAACAACGCGAAAAGGTATGTCTTCTACTTCATTCATGATGGATCATGATTTTGATTCAGGTGTTTTAGGCCCTGCATTAGGAATAGGCGTCACAGGTTCGTAGTCAGGCGGAAGTTGCGGCAGGGATTTCAGCCACTCCCATAATTTTTCAATTTGAGGTTCTAGCGCGGCCAGATCACCGGCGTTATCGACTACAAAGTCAGCAGTTTCGAGTCGTTGCTCTCGCGTCGCCTGTCGCCCGATACGAGCACGAGCGTCATTCTCGTCAAAACCCCTGAACTCGGTGAGTCGTTCAACTTGAACCTCAACGGGAACATCAACGACTATTTTGCCTTGCAATCCTTCGCGTGGATTCTCGGTCAACAACGGGATATCAAGAATGACGATGTTGTCGGTCGTGCGTTGCTCAATCATGCGGCGATTCATTTCCAGACCTACCGCGGGGTGAACTATGGCGTTCAATGCTTTCAACGCATCGGGATCAGTAAAAACGATATTGGCGACGGCTTGGCGATCAAGAGATCCATCACTTGCCAACACTTCAGCACCAAATTTCTCGGCAAGTTTTGCCAAGACCGATGAACCCGGCAACTGGACTTCACGCACGATCGCATCGGCGTCAATAATCACTGCACCTCTGTCTTCGAGCAAAGACGACACAGTCGACTTGCCCGAACCAATACCACCAGTTAATCCCACGAGAATCACACTGTCACGCTACGGCATACGTCGCCAGGTACTCTAACTATTCGTGGACGACCGAAGGATTGCTCGAAGTCGCAAACAGCCATCGGCTAATCACCCGTCTATGAGGGCTGTCGTTGGCCAAGATTCCACGGGCGAACTCTCATGGCCGCTTGTTGATCGTCGACAGTCCCGGACTGATCCACCAAAAGGGTTTGAACGCCGTCAGGGCGTTGATCAGGGTCACATCGACAAGTTGTCCTCGGCAAATCAAATTCTTTTGGCGTTGCAAAAGATTGCCATCACCCTCCCCTCCTCGTTTGACCTCGAGAAGGTTTTGGATCAGGGCGTGTCACAGGTTCAGGATCTGATTAATGCCGACATAGTGACGATTTTGTTGGCTGATACAGATGCCGCAAATTTCTCTATTGTGCGGGGTCGAGGATCAGCCAGAAGTCTTTCTCTAAATATTGATCAATTTCCTCAGCATATTTATGCAGCCCTTCCGGTTCATCGGACGATCTCGGTTGATTTATCGCAGGACCAACAGGGCTTTGCGAGCGAGGCCAAGACTGGCGCGTATTGCGTATTGCGTTCACGGGGACTCGTCGTGGGATTGATAGCTGCCGAATGGAGAACCAAACAAAACATCGAGCAGGCTGTGCAGATCCTGACCGGAATCGCAGATGCTCTTGGGGTTGCCATAGATAATTCGCGTCTCTTTCGCGATATCCGACGTAACAGCGCCAACGAAGAGAGACTACGTATCGCTCGAGATTTGCACGACAGAACGGGCAGCACTTTGGCTTTTATAGGTATAGAACTTGATCGTTTGATACGACTTCAACAAGATCAAACCACGATCGACGATCTCGGCACCATTCGCGCCCATATCAGTAAGACAATCACCGAGGTCAGAGAAATGCTCTTTGACCTTCGTAGCGGACATGACGAACAGATTTCGCTTACTGATACCGTCGAAACTTTCGTGAACCGAATTGCGGAGCGATCGCACATCAACGTGCGACGAGAAATCGCGTTCCCTATCGTCAACGACCCTCACCGCGCAAGCGAGATTTGGGAGATGTTCAAGGAAGCAATTCTCAACGCGGAGAAGCATTCGCGATGTTCAGAAATTTTGATTAAGTCATCAGTGGTAGATGATCTATGGATCACCTCGGTTTCCGATAACGGAGTCGGCCTACTGGCCACTAAGGGTCGCGAAGATTCATATGGAATAACCGGAATCATTGAGCGAGCCGAATCCATCGGAGCCACGATTGAGATTTCATCCCCTTTTCCAAACACTGATTATGGAACCGAAATTCTCTTCTCGATACCTCTCATTCATATCCAAAATGGTGAAGCCGCGGTTCCATCGTGAGAATCATGCTCGTTGATGATCATCATCTTTTACGGCAGTCCTTGAAGAGACAGCTTGAAGATCTTGGCCACGAAGTCGTCGCCGATGTTGCGGATGGAACAAGTGCAATCAGCATCGCTTTAAACAAGCAGCCCGACATCATCTTGATGGATATTTCCATGGCCGGTGGCGACGGAATTTCAGCATGTCGAGCCATCATGGATGCCGATGCACGTCAACGAATCATCATGCTGACCATGCACGTGGAGACAGAACTCATTCGCAAGTCCTTCAAAGCGGGCGCAATCGGATATCTAACCAAAGATGCCACCTTTGACGAAGTACTCAAGGCTCTCCAGATGGCTTGCGATGGCGATGTGATTATTTCACCAGAATTCGCCCATGCCTTATTGGATGAAACTGACGACATGAGAGCACATCAAGAGTCCATTCTGAGCGAACGCGAAATGGAAGTTTTACAGCTGCTCGCCGATGGTCAATCCACGCCAGAAATCGCAGGCAGCATGTTCATCAGCCAGAAGACGGTCAAGAACCATCTTGCATCGATCTATGAAAAAATTGACGCCCGGGACCGCACTCATGCAGTCATCCGGGCGGTCAAAATGGGAATCATCAAGATCGGGCCGTAAGCCCGAACGATCAGGCCTCTGGTGTGGTTTCAGCGGCCTCGGCAGCAGCAGCCGCTTCAGCAGATCCTTCTCCACCTTCGCCGTAGTACTCGGCCCATGTTGCTTCACGTGAAGCATCATCGGCACCGGCTGACCAGTTACCGTGCTCGTCAACTTCGAAGTGCTTGCGGTATTCCTCGGCGAGTTCTCCACCTTCGGCAGCTTGCTTGATACTGAGGCTAATGCGACGACGAGCCAGATCGAGATCAATGATCTTGACCCACAACTCTTCGCCGGGGGTGACAACTTGCTCGGGGGCTTCGACGTGTTGAGTGCTCATTTCTGAGATGTGCACCAAACCTTCGA
>CALPPJ020000186.1 GCA_943325425.2 Bifidobacterium breve
ATCGACGCAGCAACATACGAAACTGCACTCAGTGCATTGTTGAATGACTCGCCACTGCCGTCATTGCTGGGTTCGCCCGACACGTTTGGTTCACGCCGTTGCGAAACCACTGCTGGCGTAGCGATTGATCCGTTTGATGCGATCGTCGCGTCCATGATCGGTCAGGTGCGACGTGTTGTCATGAGTTCACCGAGTACCGTGATCGATCTCGGACGCAAATCACGATTATTCACTGGTTCATCACGCGAAGCGATCTTTCTGAGACGAAGAAAATGCATTTGGCCAGGCTGCAGTGCCTTGACTTGCGAGGCTGACCATCGCACACCCTGGTCTGAAGGCGGAACAACATCACCTGACAACGGCGACCCGTTATGTCGAAAACACAACAGATATAAAGCAACAGCGGGCTACACCACAACCATCGACCACGCCACTGGTGTCACCCACGTCCACACATCAGACGACCGAGAACTCGTCCCCGTCTAAGCACAGCCATCGCAAGTTGTATTGCCCGAGATGGTTGTGCAAAGTCAACGCGGCAAGTACGAAATTTGAGAAATATGCGAAGTACTGACGGTGCAGAATCACAACAGCGGGATGTGTGCGCGCCACCAAATGTTTACTGGAGCCGCGTTTCTGCATGATCCAGAGTTTCGTCAGGTCAAACTAGAACATTCAGTGAAGTTGGTCTATTGTCATCCTCACCGTTTATTGATCGGGGGATCATCATGAAAATTCGTGCACTCTTTGTTATTCCCGTGTTGATTGTGGCTGCAGTTGGTTGTTCGAGTGACGACACATCAAGTGATTCGTCGACCGTCGAGTCGTCGGCGCCTTTAACTGACACCGAAGCCCCCTCTACTGAGGCGCCAACGACAACTGTTTTTGCTCCAGAACCCGTTGGGATCAACGATGTGGGTGAGACAACGGTTGAGGGCCCCGTCACTGGTGGTGGCGGGCAAGTGATTTTTGGAACTGCGGCATTTGATGGCACGCCTTTTGGTTATACCGAAGAGGAGTTCTTCATCAGCGGCACTGCCAACAGCTACACCTCGGCCGAGCCGCTATCACAAGACGGCATGTGGACCGTCACTCCCAAGGACACCGCCGAATACAAGACTCGAATTTTGGTGCGACGACCAACTACGGCGACCGACTTCAGTGGCACGGTTTATGTGGAATGGCTGAATGTCACTGCAGGATTAGATACTGGTCCGACTTGGTCGTTGTCGTGGGTTGAAATGCTCCGACAAGGATCCGTATGGGTCGGAGTTTCAACCCAGCGGGTTGGTGTTGAGGGTGGCGGGAACAAGATGGGTGAGTTCCGAGTGTTAAAGATCGCCGACCCCGAGCGATACGGAACCTTGAATCACCCCGGCGACAACTACAGCTACGACATCTTTAGTCAAGCGGGTGCGACAGTTTGGAATCAGGCCGACACAATTCTCGGAGGCCTCGAGCCGACAACAGTGATTGGTATGGGCGAATCACAATCGGCATTTCGCATGACTACATATCTCAATGCGGTCGCTCCGATGCATGATGCCTACAGCGGTTATCTGGTGCACAGTCGCGGTGCACGTGGAGCAAACCTTTACTGTGCAACAAATTGTGCTGATCCGGGCGACGCTTCAGATGTGAAGGGTCCAGAGGTCGCGCTCATTCGTGCCGACTTGAAGCGCCCAGTATTGAACTTCTCTTCTGAAACTGATGTCGTTGGCACAAACCTCGGATATCGCAAAGCAGAACAACCTGATACAGATTTCTTCCGGAGTTGGGAAGTAACTGGTACCGCTCACGGTGACGCGTACAGCCTTGGCATTGGCGATTCTGATACCGGAAGTGGCAACGGCGATCAAGGGTTGTTTGACGCTCAGTTCGGTGCACCGTCTTCGGTGTATATGGGAATCATTGAATGTGGATTGCCGATTAACGCTGGCCCACACACGTATGTTTTACGGTCAGCGATTCAAGCACTTGAGACGTGGGTGCTCACTGGCCTCCCGCCGAAGTCAATGCCCAAGCTTGAAAACAATGCCGATCTCACTGGATTCAACCTAGATGCTCAAGGTAATGCCCTTGGCGGGATTCGAACACCTTATGTCGATGTTCCGTTGGCAGCTCTGAGTGGTATCGGACAAGAGGGCGGAAGCTTCTGCGGCCTTTTCGGAACGACACGCAGTTTCACCGCCGATGAGCTCACGGCTTTGTATCCGACCGCAGACGATTTCATTGCTAAATGGAATGCAGCAACCGACGCTGCTGTTGAAAGCGGGGCGATTCTCGCTGTCGACGCCGAGCATATTAAGGCTGCGGGGGCTAGCTACGCCGCTCGTTGAGAGTTCTCCTTGTTAGTTTGAACGAGTGAACAATTCCATAGAGGCTAAACCAGCACGCAATCCGATGCTGGCCATTTTTACAACGGTCTTTATTGACATGCTTGGTTTCGGAATCCTGATTCCGGTGTATCCGTTACTCATTAGTGACGGTTCGCCGTTTCGGGTCATTCCAGACGACTGGTCATTTACGCAAGGTCTGATCATGTTGGGCTGGCTACAAGGAATTTTTCCGTTCTTTATTTTCTTGGCGGCACCGATTCTTGGTCAACTGTCCGATCGATTCGGCCGGCGTCCAGTGCTAGCTATTTCTATTTTCGGAACGGCAGTGGGGTACGCAATTTTTGCCATAGGTATTAGCACCGCGAATATTCCCCTTTTGTTTATTGGTCGAGCATTAGACGGAATCACTGGTGGGAACCAGGCAGTTGCGCAAGCGGCAATCGGCGATGTGAGCACTCACGAAAATCGAGCGAAGAATTTTGGACTCATTGGTGCCGCCTTCGGTCTTGGATTTATCTTGGGACCATACATCGGCGGTCGCTTAAGTGGTCCAGATAAAAGCTTTTATGGTTTGTTCAATACGCCAGATTGGTTCAGCGCAACGACTCCATTCTGGTTTGCGGCAATCTTGTCGCTCTTCAATTGCGGTCTTATTTTGGGACTGTTTCCCGAGACTCTGCAACAAAAAGTCAACAACGGGCGCCTTCAATTTGGTCGGGCAGTGAGCAATGTCGTTGATGGATTCAGATCAGATCGATTGCGAGTCGTTTTAGGTTCGGCTTTCTTATTCAATGCCGGGTTCACTTTTTTTACGACTTTCTTCGGCGTCTATCTCCGCAACAACTTCGGATTTGATGAAGGCAAAACAGGTGACTATTTCGCCATTGTCGGACTCTTTATTGCGGTCTCACAGGCGGTGTTAGTTGCCCGAGTTGCACGATCCTTGCCGGATTGGAAAGTGTTGCGATTCAGTTTGTTCGGTACGGGTCTGGTGATGTTCGTCTATTTCTTTAGTCCGACCGACACAACTCTCTACTTGTATCTGACGATTCCGTTCTTCACCTTCTTCAATGGTTTGTCGATGGCAAATATGGGAAGTCTCGTGAGTCGCTCGGCCGAAATGGGTCGTCAAGGTGAAGCAATGGGTATCTACAGCAGTGTTCAAAGCTTGGCTCAAGTTCCAGCTTCAGTCCTAGTGGGCTATATCGCCACCAGTATTACGTCGGCAACACCCCTGATTGTTTCTGGTAGCTGTATCGCAGCTGGCGGTTTGCTGTTCTTGTTGGCATTTAGGCCAAAGTACGTCAATGATGCCTCGGCGGTGCCAGGTGCAGTCCCGGTTCACTAAAAGGATTTTTAGCTCATGACTCGTTTGCTTTCGCTCGCTGCTGGTGTGCAACTTGATGTTGCGCCAGCCGACATGGTGACAGTTGCTCATGATGCAGGTTGGCCTGCAGTTGGAATCTGGTTTGACGGCAAAACGTGGACTGATTCAACGTCGCGTGAAGTTCGTCAACGTCTTGATGACAGCGGAGTTGTTGCCCTTGATATTGAGCCAATCATTCCTTCTGAGGACGGTGATGATTTTGCTGATCAACTGGTTGAAGCGGCTGCAGTCATCGGTGCACAACACATTTTGTTCACGAGTCGATTGAAAGATCAAGCACGGACAACGGCGCGATATCAAGAAGTCTGCGAGATGGCTCGTCCGCACGGAATCAAAGTTGTATGTGAGTTCTTGCCTATTTTCCCGTTGAACTCTCTGCCAATGGCAAAAGAAATTGTCACAACTTCTGCAGCGTCAAACGGGGGTGTGCTGATTGACAATTTGCATTTATCGCGATC
>CALPPJ020000187.1 GCA_943325425.2 Bifidobacterium breve
GAGATGGCTCGTCCGCACGGAATCAAAGTTGTATGTGAGTTCTTGCCTATTTTCCCGTTGAACTCTCTGCCAATGGCAAAAGAAATTGTCACAACTTCTGCAGCGTCAAACGGGGGTGTGCTGATTGACAATTTGCATTTATCGCGATCAGGTTCATCGGTTGAAGAAGTGAGTGGAATGCCACGCGAACTCTTTCCGTATCTGCAGATTTGCGATGCCCCATCGGCTCGCCCAACAGACTTTGGTGGGTTGCTAGACGAAGCGCTCAATGGACGTTTATGTCCAGGCGAAGGCTCTCTGCCGATTGTCGAACTTTTGCAGGCAGTTCCAAATGTTCCCTTGTCGTTTGAAGTTCGTTCAAAGTTCTTGCGCGACATCACAGACCCGGTTGAGCGAGCGAAACATCTGTTGAAGTTTGCGCAAAAAACGTGTGGCAATCTTTAGTCAACGAATAGAACGCGCAAAATTGATTTCAAGGTGAGATCATCCCAGGCCCGTCGATCTAATTGCGGTGAGCCGACTTCAATGAAAACGCGACTATTGATCAGCCCGAGTATCCAATAAGCAGTCGCCAAGGTGTCAAGGGTGGGGTCAACCCATCCGTTTTCTTGGGCACGATTGAAGGCGACTTGCATTCCGAGGCAGAGACTGTTTTGGCTACTTGCTAAGGCTTGGGTTAAGTCGGAACGTCCGTAGGCAGAACCGAATACGCCTTGGCGACTGTGGCGAGTTGCGGCATTGGCCGGGGCAATCTCTGAACGCACCATTCGAATGACAACTGCGCGAAAGTCTTCTTTAGTTTTTGCTATTGCCGTGGCAACGTCAAACTCTTCAATGGCAATACCTAAACCGCGCACATATCGTTCGATTTGTGCGGCTTGTATGAGCGATTCTCGATTACCGAACAAATGAAACAGAGTGGTGACAGCGACACCAACGTGCTTGGCAATATCAACGACGCGAACGCCTTCTACGCCATCGGATTCGATCACGGCGATCGTTCGATTGAGCATTTCGCGGGCAGTGGTATCCATTTGCATCGTGGTACTAGTTCACTCGGTTCGTTCGGGTGTGAAGTAATCGGAGAGCGCAAAGTCGGTCGGTTGGTCAAAAAATGAACGAATACGCACCAAAAGTCCCGAATCATCAACAATGAAAATCTCAATACTGCGAATTATCACTTTTTGGCCATTGAGGTCGCCCTCGTTGCGCATCACCACGGCAGCTTCATTGCCTGCCGCGACAACGTGTTCGGGATGCAAAGTCCAGCGACGGCCAGGTTTGAACGAGCGATCCCAAGATTTGTAGACAGCATCTAAGCCCACCTTTTCGGGCGTACCCACAGGGTCTTCAAAAACCATGTGTGGCGAGAACAACTGAATCCACGATTCTCGATCCATGGCATTCCATAAAGCGACGTGAGACTGGACTGCATTTTCAACAATTGTCATGATGTCCTAAGGGGCGACGGGAAAGAACTCACCGACTACAGAACGGGTGCGTTCTAATGAGACGGCTAATTCGGCTTTGGTTTCTTCGGAAGTTGTTGGATCAACGAGGTCAGTCAAAACCGGTCGAACGACCACGCCATTGTATTTGTCAACCCAAATTGGATGAGCGACTGGTTGCGCAACTTGCACGGAGCCGTCAGGGTTGAGCGTGATGTCGGCTGTCACGATGACACCGTCTTGAGTTTTGTTCGGAAATGCATCGGTTGTTGGTAAGTAACTAATCAGATTGCTTAAACCGAAAATTGTCCATACTCCGTTGACTTGTTCAATCTTTTGTACGACGTGAGCATGATGGCCGATGACAAGATCGATGAGTCCAGATTTTGTGATGGCGTCGGCATTAGTGAGTTGGAAATCACTGAGATCAGTTTGAGTTTCGCGTCCCCAGTGCATACTCACGATGACAACTCGTGCTCCCATATCGCGAGCTTTCTGCGCATCGGCAATGATGCGACTTGGATCAATTAACGCAGATCGCCATGTTTCGCCATTCGGTGCTGGGATGTCATTGAATCCGAAGGTGTATGAGAGATGAGTGACTTTGATGCCTTTGACATCGAAGACCTTTGGTTCGATTTCTTCAGGTGTTCGAGCCATGCCAGCTTGGCCGAGACCAAGCGCATCGAATTCATTGAGAGTTGCCTCGATACCTTTGACGCCTTTGTCAAACGAATGATTGCTGGCGGTTGAACAGCGATCAAACCCCATTCCTTTGATCGCCCAAGCGAGTTCGGTCGGTGCCGAATACAAGGGATTAGTCGTCGGCTTTTCACCTAATGCGACTAACGGAACTTCCAGGTGGCAGATCGCCAGATCAACTCCTTCGATCAATGGCTTCACTCGAGCAAACATAGGTGTGAAGTCGTAGCCACTTCCTCCGTCATTGACTGTGGCGGCTTTCCAGACTTGGCTGTGAATCAAGATGTCACCGGCGAAGGCAAGGCTCATGGTGACGGGAGCGGGGACCACAGTTGTGGTTTCTGCGGGGATTGTTGACGTCTCAACAACTGGGGCCAAGGTGCTGGTCGCCGTGGCTTGATCGGAGACTCCAGGGACTGTTTCGCTGTTTCCGCAGGCGGCCAAGGTGAGACCCGTGAGAACTGTGGCAACAGAGACGAGGCGACGAAGGTTCACATGGCGAGTTTAGTGATGAGTGGGTCAACTAATGATTGCCCCGCCATACCGTCGGTGCATTTGTTATGGCAGAATTCCAAGCCATGAGCATAAACATCGGAAACCTTTTAGCCCGACGAGCCAATATCAGTGGGACCATTGAAGCCTTGTACGACGTGGCGGCTGGTCGCCGATATTCGTATGTCGAACTCAATAGTGAAACGAACAAGGTGGCCTCACTGCTTGTGGACGCAGGCGTGAAAAAGGGCGATCGCGTTGCATTGCTACAAATGAACTCCGCCGAGTTCATGACGGCCTTCTTTGCCATTGCCAAATTGGGTGCGGTGATTGTTCCGTTGAACTGGCGACTTGTTGCTGACGAACTTGAGTTCATTCTCAAAGATTCAGGAACCACTGTTCTTGTCTTCGGTGCAGAGTTTGCAGCCAATGTTTCTGAATTGCATTCACGTGGCGATCGCACCGACGTCAAATCTTGGCTGTATGTCGGTGATACCGCAACTAAGCCGGCGTTTGCTCGCGACTTCATTGCAGAATCAGCAACTATGTCAAGTGCAGAGCCACCGGTGACAGCGTCTGGTGACGACTTGCTGTACATCATGTACACGTCTGGCACTACTGGTTTACCCAAGGGTGTGATGCACTCGCACAACACTCAGTACTGGGCCCTTTCAACGATGTGCACCACCAGTGACTTGGCTCGTGGCGATCGTTATATCAATCCAATGCCGATGTTCCATGTTGGTGCGTTAACTCCGGCTCTCGGAAACATTTTCATCGGTAGCACGCATGTGTTGATGCGCATGTTTGATCCCGTGAAAGTTTGGGAACTCATTGATTCTGAACGCATCACGAATGGTCTATTGGTGCCAGCAATGTTGAACTTCATGCGTCAGGTTTACGACCCATCGAAATACAAGCACGAACATTTGCGTTGGCTCATGGCGGGTGCGGCGCCAGTACCCGTGTCGCTGATTATGTCGTACGCCGACATAGGTATTGAGGTCAATCAGGTATACGGACTCACTGAAACGTGCGGGCCGGCATGTTTGACTTCACGTGAAGATGCAATCACAAAGGCCGGATCAACTGGTAAGGCATTCTTCTTGTCAGAAGTGAAGGTTGTTCGCCCCGATGGAACCGAATGTGATGACGACGAAGCCGGTGAAGTATTGATCTCGGGTGGGCACATGATGCTCGGCTATTGGAATCGCCCAGAAGCAACCGCAGATGCTTTGAAAGATGGTTGGTTGTACAGCGGCGACGGAGCAATTCGTGACAAGGACGGATTCATCTTCATTCAAGATCGCATCAAGGACATGATGATTTCGGGTGGCGAAAACGTATATCCCGCCGAAATTGAAAATGTCATCATGGGCCTTGCCGGAATCGGCGAAGTTGCAGTCATTGGAATTCCTTCAGAAAAGTGGGGTGAGTCACCTTTGGCCGTCGTTGTGAAGAAAGACGAGTCAATTACTGAAGCAGCTGTACTTGAACACTGTGCCAGCAAATTGGCACGTTTCAAGCAACCAGTCGC
>CALPPJ020000188.1 GCA_943325425.2 Bifidobacterium breve
ATAATCAGGACGATTGTGTTCGAACCAAGTATTCACAGCGCCTTGATCGCGCAGATCGAGTTGTGCACGAGTGGCCGTGAGAACGTTGGTGAAACCACCGGTTTGTAGCCGTCGAACGACGGCACTGCCGACGAGTCCGCCATGACCGGCTACATAAATTCGTGCATCTTTGGGCATTGGTTGAAACATGGGTTCACCTCTGTCTCAATCGTACCCTTCAGTCGATCAACGCCTGATGCACCATCTGTTTCAACTGTGATCTGAATGGATGAGTGCTAGATGGCATGAGCTGTGTCATGAAGGTCAAAGTGAGGTCTTCAACCGGATCGACCATGAACCAGGTACTAGCTGCGCCTCCCCAACCAAAGTCACCGACCGATCCTGCAGTCTTCGTCGCGACTGGGTCCATCGTCACGCTCATCCCCAGGCCGAATCCCACACCGTCATAATCGGTTTCAGCGAAGAGAGGTCGACCGAACTCGGTGAGATCAGCGTTACCTGGCAAATGATTGCTGGCCATGTAGTTCACGGTTCGTGGCGACAACAAGCGCACACCATTGAACTCGCCACCGCGACGCAACATTTCAGCAAAACGTACATAGTCAGGCATTGTTGACACTAAACCTCCACCGCCACCATCGGCTGCGGGCAACTTTTTCGTTCCACGATCGGCAGCATCGCCACGTTTAGCGAGACGTGTTTTGGGATGCGCGAGATACAACGCCGATAAACGATCGGCTTTTTCTTCAGGACAGTAGAACGCAGTATCGCTCATGCCAAGTGGCGCGAAAATTCGATCATGTAAAAAATCACCTAAACGTTGACCGCTGATGACTTCAACAACTCGTCCAAGAACATCAATTGATGTTGAGTAATTCCATTCGCTACCTGGTTGGAACAAAAGTGGTTGTTGTGCGAGCAATGAACACACGCCTGCAAGATCTAGATCGCGCGGGAAACCCCATTCCATGCCGGCGCGTCGGTACAACTCGTCGACAGGATGCGAATACATAAAGCCATACGTCAACCCAGCTGTATGCGTGAACAAATGCCACATTTCCATCGCGCTGGTTTGTGGTCCGAGCATTGGCTTTAAAAACGTGCCACCAAGGAAAACTTTTGATTCGCCAAATTCTGGAATGAACTTTGAGACATGATCGTGAAGTTCAAACTTGCCCTCTTCCCACAGCATCATTGCGGCCACTGCGGTAATCGGTTTCGTCATTGAAAAGATGCGATAAATCGTGTCATCGGTAATTGGCTTGTTGTTTTCGCGATCAGCTAATCCGCATGAAGCCGACAAAGCGATTTTTCCTTCTCGGGCAATGGTGAGCGCCCACCCAGAAAGCAACGATTCGTCAACATAACTCCTGAAGTGATTTTCGATTCGTGCCAAACGTTCGGCACTCATGCCGACTTCGCTGGCATCAACAAATGGAAGGCCGTGACTGGCGCTGTGGTACATGGATGCAACCGTATAGAGAAATCAACCGACAAAAATCATCGGACAAAATCAACGACCCGGTGGCGAGCGGTGAAGCTCGAGCCGGCCGGGTCGTTGGTGCCGCTGGCGGGTGCGGCAACATGAACTCTACAAGAACACTGCAGGTCAGGCATCATAAACAGAAGAAATATTCATATTACTTTTATAACTTCTTATCGTTTTGACAGTCATTCTGACAGGCGCTACTTGTCGGTCAGTAATGCGACTTCTTACGAGTTGGCTTGTTCTTGCGCGGCGATCTCGGCCCGCACTTCATCCATATCCAACTCGAGCGCTTTGCTCACCAAGTCTTCGAGTGAATGCTGCGGCAACGCTCCCGGCGAGTTGTACAACATCACGCCTTGACGGAAAACCATCAACGTCGGGATTGATTGAATTCCGAAGGCTGCGGCCAGATCTTGCTGAGCTTCGGTATCAACTTTGCCGAAAACAGCAGTCGGGTTCTTTTCGGCGACGGCTTCAAAGACCGGAGCAAACTGACGACATGGTCCACACCACGAGGCCCAAAAGTCAACAAGAACAAGGTCATTGCCCGAAATAGTCGACTCAAAATTTTCACTGGATAGTTCAACTGCTACGCCCATGACGGGACCTCGTTCCTTGTCAAAAACCGCCACGAGTTTCGTGACTCAATTCAGATTCAACACCCCTGACACGCTGGGGAATCTTCGCTAAGTGTAGCGCATGTCACATTGACTAAAAATTTGCCCAAATGCATAGACATGGGGGTGAAATGTCGTTAGGTTTCCGCAGTCCGTCTACTTGCGGTCCAACAGCGAAGTGATAACAACCAACACCTGACAACGACAACAACCGGGAGGTCCGACCAATGAGTATTTACTCGACCCCTTTCACTCAACAGAGTTTGAACACGGTTAGTACCGTCAACATGTCACCCGAACAGACCTACCCGGGTAAAGGTGTTGGATACGACTGGCGTGCCGTGATCGCCGAAGTCGAAGCAGCTCTCCTCGACGCCGAATTGGTCTCGTTGACCGAGTCTGTCAACGCTGACTGATCAGATCGAGCCCATAGCCCGTCTGATAGCCCACTCAGCGCCCCGTTGAGGGCCGCACTGACCACAAATGCCCCGAAACCTCTTGCGGTGTCGTTGCGCGCCCTGCCATCGGTTCGGTAGCGTCAAAGCCGTGACCAAGTTGATCGGACTCCTTCTTAGTTAGGGCGAGCGCCCCATAACGCGTTCGCCAAAGCCCCGTGCGCACCAGCGCCGGGGTTTTTTCATTTCTCGCATTCGCTCTAGATCCAGTCCGCCAACCCAACTCACAAGCCAAGTTCGTACAACGGGAGTACAACATGAACATTAAGGACTCAGCCCAGTTCGTCAATGGCGGCAAAAACCGCATGGCGTTCGACAAGTACAAGCCGTTCATTCCGTTGGTGCTCACCGACCGCACGTGGCCCAACAAGATGATCGACAAAGCTCCGTTGTGGTGTTCAGTTGACTTACGTGACGGCAATCAGGCCCTCATTGACCCCATGGATCCCGAGCGCAAGCGTCGCATGTTTGAAGAGCTGTGCAAGATCGGTTTCACCGAAATTGAAGTGGGCTTCCCGTCAGCCAGCCAGCCCGACTTTGATTTCGTTCGCCAACTCGTTGAAGAGAACTTGGTTCCCGACAACGTGACAATTCAAGTGCTCGTACAAAGTCGCGATGAACTCATTGAACGCACCTACGAATCGTTGCGCGGTAGCAAGCAAGCAATCGTGCACTTTTACAACTCGACGAATCCTTTGCAGCGCGACGTCGTGTTCAACCTTGACAAGCCTGGCATCAAAGCGATCGCGGTTCATGCGGCCGAGAAGTGCAAGTCAATGGAAAGCACCTTGCCCGGAACAATCGTGCGTTACGAATACTCCCCCGAAAGTTTCACGCTCACCGAACCCGAATACGCAATCGAAGTGTGTGAAGCAGTTATGGATGTCATCAAACCGACTCCCGAAAATCCACTTATCCTGAACTTGCCCGCAACTGTTGAGTGCTATAGCCCCAACGTTTACGGCGATGTTATTGAATGGTTCTGTCGCACCATCAAAGATCGCGACAGCGTGATCATCAGTTTGCATCCGCATAACGATCGTGGCTGTGGTGTCGCTGCTGCCGAGTTTGGCGTGATGGCCGGTGCCGATCGTGTTGAAGGAACATTGTTTGGCAATGGCGAGCGCACCGGAAACGTTGACATCATTAACTTGGCTCTCAACTTGTTTGTCAATGGCGTTGATCCCGAACTTGACATCACCGACATTGATGCGTTGCGTCGCACTGCCGAGTATTGCAATCGTTTGCCCGTGCACCCGCGTCACCCGTACGTGGGCGACCTGGTGTACACCGCATTCAGCGGTAGTCACCAAGATGCCATCAAGAAGGGTCTTGAAAAACTGGGCGAAGGTTACGACACCTGGGGTGTTCCATATTTGCCACTTGATCCCAAGCATCTTGGTCGCACTTACGAAGCAGTCATTCGTGTGAACAGTCAAAGTGGTAAGGGCGGCGTCGCATACGTGATGAAGTCTGAACACGGTTTTGATTTGCCACGCCGTTTGCAAATTGAATTCTCGAAGAACATTCAGCACATCACTGAAGATCTCGGAACCGAA
>CALPPJ020000189.1 GCA_943325425.2 Bifidobacterium breve
AACCGCCAATCCACCGTGCTCGGCAACCGACCTCAAGCGATTGATCACACGCCACACCGTGAGATAGGGCAGCAACCAAAACAATGGGTACACCCACCAATATCCAGAAACAATCGCGCCGGCAATCAGCACTCCTTGCACGGCCAAAATCTTGAACAATGTATGGCGCACCACAGCAACTTCACTGCGCGCACCACGCAACTGATCGCGCAACAACCGCAAACCAGTTCGCCCTACCGCATCACGCACAAGTTTGCGTTGCCAGCTGGCACGACTGATCGGGTAGTTGGCATACAACGCAATGTCTGGTTCATTCGGACCAAACTCTTCGCGGTGGTGCGCCATATGTACACGTCGATACGCATCTGTATTGGTGTAACCCACGTAGCCAATCAACCAACGACCCACAAAATCATTGAGTGAACGATTGCGAAACAACAAGCGGTGCGCAGCCTCGTGCATGAGCGACGCAAATTGAGCATGCGCCCGACCCATCAACAGAAACACTGGGATCCACACGATCGGACCAAAACGAACAGCGCTGAAAATCAACAGCGCAGTTTGTGTGAAAACAGAAATAACTGAAAGGCCGTTACGCACCGAAGGAATTCTGCGCAACAACTCGCGCGTTGAAGAGTTAGGTCGGCCGACTTCATCAACACACTCGGTCGCACGACCAGGCGCAAATACTTCGGTTGGAGGAACCATGCCCCCAAGTCGCGGGCTACCAACCACGCTCAACCCATTCTTGTAAATGTGGGCGTTCTGTTCCGATGGTGGTGTCAAGTCCGTGACCCGGTAAAACAATCGTGTCTTCGGGATAGATCAATAACAAGTTGTCGATTGAGTTGATGATGGTCTCAAACGAGCCGCCAGGAAACTTGGTGTTGCCGGGGCCGCCTGGGAACAACGTGTCACCAGTAAATAACAACGGTGTATCAAGAACGCGAAACGAAATAGAACCAGGCGTATGTCCGGGGTTGTGGATTGCTTGAATGCGTAATTGGCCAACTTCAATCATCTCGTCGTGTTCGATGAATCCGTCGTAACCCTTCTCAACCAGCATCGGCGCATCGAGTTCGGTCACTGCAACGTGATAGCCAGCTTCACGCATGGCCGGAATCGCCTGAATATGATCAAAGTGACCGTGTGTCTCAAGTACGCGTGTCACACCTAAGCGTTTGCACATTTCAAGCAGACGTTCGTGCTCGTTGGCCGCATCAATCAGTAGAGCTTCGCCGGTTTGATGGCACCGTACGACAAAAACGTTGTTGTCGTAGTCGCCCACAACAACTTTGTGTACCTCAACTGTCGAATTAGACCAGTGCAAAGTGTTTTCTGAAGACGAACCCATGAGACAAGTATCTCACGACACAGTGCGAAGTGCGAAGGTGACATCAACACCTCATTGATGCGTCGTAAGGTTTCAGCGTGGCTCTACCCCCAGATCGTCCTGATTTCACAGACCTCGCCACGCCGAGTGATCACAAGGCGTTGAAGCGATTGGCTGACATGGACACCGCAACCTCAACTCCGAGCGATGATGGCTCACAAAGACGTGGCCCCTCTGGGGCAGTACTTGGGGCATTAGTAGCACCAGGCTCGCCATCTTTCTTTCGAAACTGGCTGTTGTCCGCCTTCTTGCTAGTGCTCGGTTTCGTTATCCCCGTGGCGACAGTTGTCGTGGCTTTAGTTCGGCGTGACGAAATCACTTCGTTAGTGCTCAATCGGAAGTTCCTCCTTGCATTGCAGGTTATTGCTGTTTTCTTTGTCGTAACTCGACTGATCTCGGTCATTGAAGTCATTCGGTCACGTACCGAAGGTTCACCTCGTCGGCTCGCTTCAACACTTGGTGTTTTCGGCGTGATTCTTTTGGCGGCGCCGGCGGTGTGGTCGGTGGCGCGAGCTAACGATCTGTCAAGTGTTATCAACGATGTCTTTGTGTCTTCTGGCGGTGACGAGCCGTTAGCCGCTAATGGCGATGAATCAACGTCTGGCGATGGTTTCAAAACTGTTTTGTTACTCGGCGGCGACGAAGGTCCGGGCCGTTGGGCGTTACGTACCGACACGATGATCTTGGTGACGATTCACGAAGAGTCGGGACGTATCGCGATGATTTCCATTCCGCGCAATATGTACAAGATGCAGTTTCCACCTGGTTCGGCCATGGCCAATGAATTCCCAAAGGGCTTTCCCGAATTGACCAACGCGATTTATCCATATGTCTTTACACATGAAGACGTTGCAGCCACATACGTACGCGGCGATTTGCAACCTGAAGCAATCGCTCTTGCTTCAGGAATCAGTTACTCAATGAACATCACGATTGACGACTATGTGTTGGTCAACATGCAAGGTTTCCTTGAGATCATCGATGCACTTGGTGGTGTGACCCTGACCCTTGATGAGAAGCTACCGATGCCTGGCAATGTGCCTGGTGCGAAGACGCAATACCCACCGTTTATTGGGCCTGGTGAAGTGACTATGGATGGAACGACTGCGCTTGGTTTTGCTCGTTCGCGTTCTGGTGATAGCGATTACGGACGAATGGGTCGTCAACGTCAATTGTTGACAGCTTTAGCAAGCCAAGTTCAGGGGAGCGATATTTTGTTGCGCTTCCCAAACTTGGCTGAAATTATGCGTTGGACGGTGCGTACATCATTGTCGGCTGATGAGTTCTCATCGCTGGTTGATCGTCTGCGAAGTGGGGCATCAATCAAAGAGTCAGTCGGATTAATTCCGCCGCTCATTAATCCGGGTAATCCGAATTTTACGGATATCAGCAACTTGATTGATGCTTTACAGGCTTCAATTCGTAACGACGTCGACTTCCCCTACGCATAACCTGTTGGGCGCGTAAACATGCCACATTTGGCACTTCTCACGCCCAACTCACGAACTAATGACGTCGTAACCCATCGATAGCGCAACCGGTATTTGTGCCGGATCAAAGGTGATGAACTGCAACGGTCGCGGCAATCGATCGGCCGCAGCTAGATGAATCGCATCGTTGATGTGTACGGGTTGCTCGCGCGCAATGATTGCGGCGCGATCAAGACACAACTGATCAACCGGCACGATATGAATGCGATCCCACAACAAACGCACCGCATCTTCAACATCATCTTGCAAAATCTGTTCATCGGTGAGTCGTGGTACCAATGCCAATGCTTCGGATAATGCAAGCGCCGACGCGCACCATTGAGGATTGTTCTCTAATGCATCAATCACCACTTGTCGGCCACGACCTTCAATGGCAACACTCAACAACGCCGACGAGTCGAGAAACAGTGTCATGAAATATCAATAGTCATCGAATATCACGGAGCAATTTGTCGATGCGTCCACCACTCCACACGCTCACTGCTGGCGATGGTTGATAAATGCCACCTCGGCGCGGAGCAATCACTAATCCGCGAGCGACTAAATCGCTGAGTCGCGCTTGACCTTCTGGTGCACCGAGCGGACCCAATTGGGCAATCGGTCGACCGCCAATTGAAATCACAATGTGTTCACCCGAAGCAGCACGGCGAACCGAGGCCGCGGCGTCGGCTCGTAGTTGGCGAATGCCCATTTCACTCATGACCCCACCATAACAACCAAACCACCGAATTGTGTACACAGTGGTACACGCAACAAGTTGTCAATCACCCAACGACCGCGACACAATGAAGACATGAACTTTGCATTCTCAGAAGAACAAGAAGAACTCCGTAAAACAGTCCGTGCTTTCCTCGATGCCAAGAGCAGCGAAGCCTCAGTGCGCGAACAGATGGACACCGAGGCTGGTTTCGACCAGGCCGTGTGGTCACAGATGGGCGAGCAGATGGGCCTTCAGGGCTTGCACATTCCCGAGGCGTACGGCGGATCTGGCTACGGCTACGTCGAACTCGGCGTTGTGCTTGAAGAAATGGGCCGTTCGTTGTTGTGCGCCCCGTACTTCGCCACTGTCGTTTTGGCCGCCAACACCTTGATTCACTCAGGTGACGAAGCCGCCAAGAAGAAGTATCTCCCCGGCATCGCCGCTGGCGAGACCATCGCAACCCTCGCCTACACCGAGCCCTCGGGCA
>CALPPJ020000190.1 GCA_943325425.2 Bifidobacterium breve
CATCTTGAGACCTAGTTGAACCTTGGGCAAGTTAGCCATGTATTGTTCGAAGACATCAGCAAGTCCAGACAGTCCTTGAGCCTCGGTCCATCTTTGTTCCAATGTCAATCGTTGAATCGGAGCGACTTCAGGACGCTCTTTTCCTTCTGGCACGGGCATCATCCGAATCACGTCCATGAAGCATGTATCAGGGGTCGGACCTGGACGCCAGCGGTAGACCAACGATTGACCGGTACCGGCCCACGGCGCGAACGCTGGGAACAAGTGATACAGATGTGCATCAAGCATTTCAGAATCGGAAACATCAGATAGATCCTTGCCATACAGCGGACCCATCACCGAACGAAACACATCGGCGACGACCGCACGCGCCGTTGATCCTTCTGGAACGACAACTGCTCCACGTGCGGCGCGGGCCGAGAACGCCAGATATGCATCAGCAACTTGTTGTTCAGTCAAGTTGCCAAGGTGTGGGCTTTGTAATCCGAAGCCATTCACAAACCGCGTCACAAATGGTGACTCTGGCCAAATGGAATACTCACTATTGGCATCGCCAGCAAACTCAAGAATTTGCGGATGCGTTGCAATCACGTGATAACCCTCAGCAAAGGCTTCCATCACCACTTTCCAGTTCGCTGGAACTTCCTTCACGGCATGGAAAGCCTTGTAACGATTGCTCATGTTGAAATCGCGGCCAAAGTGTTCGATCAACTTACTCGCGACCTCTTCAAACGGAATTGCATCTGGATCAAGGTTCACGAAAACAAAGCCACACCACTCTGCAACTTTGGCCTGAGGCAAACACGAGTCTGCTTGTTGCCACACCTGCGGAAAATCCCATTCAGCGGGCAACTCAACGAGTTCGCCGTCGAGATCCCAGCGCCAACCATGAAATGGACAGCGGAAAGATGCGACGCGTCCATCGTCGACACGCAACTTTGTTCCCCGGTGCAAACATGAATTGTGATACGCCTTGATCGATCCATCTTTTGTGCGAGTAACGATGAGTGATTGATCGGCCACGTCATAGACGATGTGATCACCAGGTTGAGCCACCTCATCCACGGTGCAAGCCATCTGCCATGTTTTCGTCCACATGTATTCATTTTCAAGCGCAGCGAAGGCATGCGATGTGTATCGCGACTTAGGAACATCTGCGGTTCCCTGCAATACATACGAATGATCCTTCAAAGAAACAGGGACGTCTCGAGTATCGGCCTCAAGTAAGTCTTGAACACTCGGACCTGTACTGCGCGCCTTGCCTATATTTTCCATGTGTAATCCTGGATCAACAGCAGTCATGATTCCCCTCAATCAGCTTGTGCTTCAAACAACTTCTTCGCTGTTCCATAGTCAGCCTTGCCGTTTGCTGCTCGAGGAACGGTGTCAACCATAACGAGTTGCTTGGGCACTTTGTAACTTGACAACTTTGTTTTGGTGTAAGCAATGACTTCATCACCTGTTGGGGTCTTGGCTCCGGGGTTCACACATGCGACACCGACGACGCGCTGACCGAACTTCTCATCAGGAACACCAAAAACCAAACAATCAGCGATCGCTTCGTGAGTCTTGACCGCCTCTTCGACTTCTTCAGGGAATACCTTTTCACCCGCGGTATTGATGCAATTAGAGCCTCGACCGAGCAGAGTAATCGTTCCATCGGCTTCAACGACTGCCATATCGCCCGGGAAGCTATATCGAACTCCGTCAAAGGTTCTAAAGGTTCGCTCCGACTTTTCTGGATCCTTGTAGTAACCGATGGGCACGCCTGACCCGCTCACGCCGACCATGCCTTGTTCGCCCGAGCCAGGTGCTACTTCTTTACCGGTTTCAAAATTGATGACCTTCGTATTAGGCATCGCACCAAATTTGGCAGTGGTATTGACATTGTCCTTGGTTGCCATGGTTTGACCCATGCCACCTTCGCTTGATCCAAGAATGTCCATCACCACCGTCGTGGGCATGTACTCGAAAAGTTCGGCTTTGATATCTGCCGAGAACATTGCGCCAGTCGACATGACCATCTTGACCGACGAGGTGTCAAAAGGAGAGCCACTTTCGGCCTGAGTTCTGAGTGCTTGGACCATCGGTCGGGCGAATGCATCGCCGACGATAATCAAAGTTGCTATCGCATGCTTTTCAACCGCCTGAAACATGCGTGCTGCATCAAAGGACTGACCATCGAGAAGAACTACTTTTCCGGCCATCAAGTGCGGCACTAAAGCCCCCAACCACACACCTGTTCCATGCATCAAGGGACAACAAGGCATACCGACTGTTTGACCCATTGCTGAGTGCATCATTTTGGCGAGGCCAGTGACCTCTTCCAAGCTTTTCAGCGGAGGTAACCCAGCGCTGTTGGTGTAGAAACCCAAGAATCCTTCAGTGAAAGCACCCATTGGGTACATCACACCTTTGGGCATTCCGGTGGTACCACCCGTGTACAGCATGTAGATGTCGTCGACCCCACGCTCAATTCTGGGAGCTGGTTCATGATCATCAAGAACCGATTCCCAAGGCACCGAACCGCGCACTCCGGCCGACTGACTATCGAGAACTTCAATTAACAACTTCAACTTCGGCAAGCGATCTTTGATACGCGCGATGCGATCGCCGAGGCTCGAGTGAAAAACAACGGCTTCACAATCGGCATTGTCAAGCAAGTACAGCAACTCATCGTCAAGATAGCGATAGTTGACATTGACGGGAGTAATGCGATTTTTGAAGGCTGCGTACTGCGTCACGAGGTACTCGGGGCAGTTATACATGAACATGCCAACTTTTGAGTCAAGCCCTATCCCCGCGTTATTGAATGCCGTAGCGAGCCGTGCCGCCCTTTCGTCATATTGACCCCAAGTCACTTCTTGGTCGCCATACGCTATGGCGCACACGTCCGGGAACTCATCGGCATGGGCTTCAAAAATATTCGCGAATGTCAACATCGGTTCCCCCAAGGATTCGGATTCGTAACTTTCAACTTCGCTGCCACAAGTGGATCCAATGACGACGAAGGTGTTACGTCACAATAGGGTAAACCAAATGCCTACGGCGACGCCACCGAAACCTTCAGTCTCTGCCGTCGTCTTTGATTTCGGCGGAGTGCTCATTACCTCGATTACAAATCAATTGAGCAAAATTGCTCAACATCACTCCACTGATGTTCCCACGATGCTTGCCATCATGCTTGGCCCACACGAAAGTGGCCATCATCCTTGGCATCGAGCCGAACGCGGTGAATTAGCGGTCGCCGAAATTCAAGCCGAACTTGCTCCGTGGGCCGCCGAACACAACATTGTCTTGCGAGGGGACGAGATTGAGGCCCTCATGTCGCCGGGTCAGTACACCGTGATTCAACCCATGCTTGACAAGGTCGCAGAATTAAAGCGCCGCGGCTTCAAAACTGGTTTACTCACCAACACCTTCGCCGAATTCCGACCGACCATGCAACAAGATCTGCGATTTGGCGATTTCACCGCTGTCGTGGAGTCGTTCGCCGTCGGATCTCGAAAGCCAGAACCCGACATCTATCAAGCCACCGCCGACATGCTGGGCGTTTCCCACGAAGAAATCCTGTATCTCGATGATTTCCCGCAGAATATTGAGATGGCTCAGTCGTTCGGTTGGTCCACGATCCAAGTATCGGATCCCCTCCGAGCAATACCCGATATTGAATTATTCCTGAACAAAAATTCTGAGTAATTAGCCCTCTAACACGGTTCGGTACTAGATCAAACTAATCAGACGGTCAATAATGGGTGTATGACCGTAGTAGACCCTCGTCAAGCCCGCTCACCTGGAATTACCTACCAGGAGCTTCTCGATGCCGACACGCATCCAGTTCCAGATGTACTTCGCCTCGAAGCCCCTCAGTACTTGGGCGACGAAGACATTTCAATTGCTCGTTACATCACCCGCGAATGGCACGAGCTTGAGAAAGAACGCCTCTGGAGTCGGGTGTGGCAGTTCGCTTGCCGCACCGATCACATTCCCGAGGCCGGCGACTACATCGTCTATGACATCACCAATCAGTCGTACATTGTGGTGCGTCAGCCCGATGGTTCA
>CALPPJ020000191.1 GCA_943325425.2 Bifidobacterium breve
AGTACGAGAGAAGTCGGCCACGGTGCTTTGATCGGCAACATCGTTGGGATCGCAAGCAAAGCCGCAAGATGATCAGAATCTAATTGGGCCTGTCGTACCTTTGCGCCCTGCAGAATTTCTGTAGATGCACCAACCGCGAACGCGATGAACTCAATTCGTTGAAGGCGTTCACTGTCGTCAACGGGGAGTTCAGAGAGGTTTCGATATAGCGCTGAACCAAGTCCGAGCGAAAGAGAACTCGCGGCCTCTTTGGACTTGGAAATTTTCTTCAGGTAGCCAACTCCGTCATCGGCTGACCACTTCCATTCGGAGGCAAGTCCGGTGAAATGAAGCTGCCATGGTGCAATGACTTCGCCAAGAATTTTCCGAATCTCACATTGAATTCGTTTTTGTTCATGAATGTCAACCCAACTTGGAGCAATTCCTCGACGCCAATCCTGACTATCAAAAACCGTTTCAACGAGTCGCTTGATTCGATGACCAGCAGTCGCAACCGATGTGGTGCGAGGATCGGTTGCGCTCAGCCACAACGAGCGAACAATGCCGGGATCGTGAGCGCCATAGACCAAGGGAGCCAAAAACTTTGTGGAGTCGATGAGTCGTCCCGCTTCGAGCGAATCCATGGCTACTCGCGACAGTCGCTCATCCATTTCAGTTGGTTGTCCGTGAGTTGCATCTGACCACCATTCGGGATGTTGATCAACCCAGTGGTTCAAGAAGAACGCTACAGAATTGAATTTCAGGTTGTACGCGTCGGATAAATCAAAAAATGCGCTATTCAAAACTCGTCTGATTCGCGCGTCTTGTCGTTCGAATGTGGCAAGAGTTTGCTTCAATAGCGAATGAACTTTTGGAATGGCCAAATCTCCGATCTGAGATATACGAAGTAGTAACTCAACTTCTTCTCGAGCTATGGCGATGCTCCGGGCAAGCAGGGCCAAGCGGTGTGGGTCACAAGCCAGATGACTCATGGTGGGCTCGAAGTATTTCAACGCAAGAAGTAAGTAACAATTTGGCCACTTTGATTTCACTTAGTGAAATCAAAGCAATAGGTCCAGTCCAAGTATCAGAGTCTGATAGGCGAGCGATCTCGCGAATTTGATTGTCAATGGTGCTTTGTACGCGCGTCGCCAGTTGAAGAGAAGTTCCCATGCGCAAGTGTGTGCGCGAGGGTTGCGTGTGCGGTTACTTCACTAGATACGTGACCACTTGATGATGGGGTAGTTGCGTGACGGTCTCAATAAATCCATCACCAACGGTGCTGTAGCCGTGACGGTTATAAAAGGCCAAGGCGGCGTCTCGGGCATTTGCCCAAATGAGGTCAACCCCGACTTTTTTGGCATATTCCATTCCAGCATGAAGTAGCAGTCCGCCGATCCCCTGTCCCTGAACGAGCACGGCCGTAGCCATTCCGCGCAATTGCAATCCTTGAAGTTGAGGTTCGGATGGAAATGGACGGTGCATCCAAGTACTCACCCCGATATTTACCCCGGCCTCAGTAAATGCCCCGATGTGCACCGTTGTGGGTTCGTCATCGCCGTCAAAGGTGACGGTCTGATTGACCATTCCCGCGCGTAAAACTTCCAGGCGCAACGGCCGAACTTCAAGATAACCCATTGTACGAATCGAGATGTTTCCTAACATGCTGCTCATTAGTTGTTCCCGACGTGAATGTTGTTGCCACCCTCACGGGCCGATCGATAGATGGCGTCAACTGTTTGATGCGCGGACAGTGCCACAGAAACATCTGGATAAGCGGGCTTTCGGTTGTACGCCGCGAGCAAGAAAGCGGCGTCCGGGTTGGGATGATCGGGGATGAGTTCACGGGTGACTGCTACCAGTTCGTCTCCGGCCAAAGTTCCGCTTGAGCCATCAGAATTTGTCCATGAAACTGGGCCGAACCAATCGTCACCTTCAATAGTGATGAAGCGTTTCTCACAAAAGATCTCCACTCTCCGCAAACTTGGGCGCGCTAAATTGTCATGCCAAATACTGGTGAGTGAACCAAGGGCGACGGCTCTTACGCCACGAGTTGAATCATCGGTCACAGAAAACGAAAAATTCGCAGTCAGAACGTCTTCTATTCCCTTGATTCCATGAAAGAACGATTGGCGGGCGCTGACCTCGGCAATTGGACCAATAACCGCGTGCAGCATGTCAATATCGTGAATGCTGTGTTCAAGCAGAGTTCCAGCACCTGCCCGCGAGACATCGCCCCGCCAGGTGGAGTCGTAATGACCTTGGACGGGGATGAACTGATCGTCTCGGAAAATGACCGACATCACTCGCCCAGCTTCGGGAGCATGCGTCAAGTCGCGGGCCAATAAATATGCCGGTGAATGTCGAAGAACTAGGCCAACTTGATTGGTGATATTGAACTCTTCACATAGGCGCACGATTTCTTGTGCATCTGCGATATTTGTAGCTAGCGGTTTTTCGCAGAACAGGGCTTTGCCAGATTGGGCGACTTTTCGAACCATTTCTAAATGCTCGGACGTCCAGGTGCAGATATAAACAACATCGGAGGAGTCAATGACCTCTTGCGGCGATGACATAACGTGATGCCCGCTCGCAGTGGCGAAAGATGTGGCGCGTGCTGAGTCAACATCAAAAACACCAGCCCGCTCGATTTCAAATGGAAGAGTCTGTTCGACGCGGCGAATACTTTTGGAGTGATAGGTGGCGATAAATCCAGTACCGATAAACCCAATTTTGAGCTTTGGGACCGCTGCCATATCTCCAACTTACTGGAGATGATGTATTGAATCTGAAATGATCTCGGCCTCGGATAAATCGTGAGTAACTAGAAGTGCTGTCGTGGTGGTCGAATGCAGAATTTGATGCAGGTCCTGTGCCAGGCGGTCGTGAAGTTCTTGGTCGAGGCCAGTCAGCGGTTCATCAAGCAGTAAGACACGTGGGGACGGCGCAAGTGCACGGGCTAGAGCCACCCGCTTTGATTCTCCGCCTGACAGGGTCGCGACGGATTGTCTCGTGACATCGCCGAGTCCAACAAGTTCAAGCAGTTCATGGCAACGAACGTCAATGTCGTGTTGATTCATCTTGGCTACCTTTAAACCGAAGGCGACATTTTCATGCACATTGAGATGTGGAAACAGTTGGTTATCTTGAAAAACCATTCCGACTGATCTTTGGTGAGTTGGAATATGCGTGATATCGCGATCACCAAGAATGATTGTCCCCGTTGTCGGTTTCAAAAGACCAGCGACGATTCGAAGCAGAGTTGATTTGCCCGAACCCGATGGCGCAACGACAGCAGTGGTGGTTCCCGTCGTCACTTCTAAGGAAAAGTCATGCAGGATTCTTCGCTCGCCATAGCTGAATGAAACGTCAGCGATGATCAGGCTCATGAGTATGACTTTCGATCCACAGCCAAGACGATCATTGCAGTCACAAGAATCAAGACTACTGATGCGGCCATACCTGTAGCCCGTGGAATCTCGCCTGCTTGACCGAAAAGTCCAGCGATGATGATGGGAAGAGTGCGCGATTCGCGGCGAGTAAGAAAACTTGTTGCTCCGAATTCACCTAAAGACATTGCTAGGGAGAAAGCGAATCCGGTCGAGATTGCTGGTCGAAGCAGTGGTATCTCAACGGTAAACAATCGTCGCCAAGGTCCGGCGCCTAATGTTGCCGCCGCCAATCTGAGGTCATTGGGAATTCCCTGAACGACGGGTAGCGCCGCTCGGATGACAAAAGGAAGGGCGATTGCCGAATGAATGATCGGTATCAGCAACCACGAGGATCGGAAGTCAAAAGGATCAAAGTCGTAGGTGACCAGAATGGCCAAACCGATAACAACTGGAGATATGGCAAGAGGCAATATTGCGAGTGTTGATAACTGTCGGTTCGCCGATTGGCGGTTAGAGAATGCGTAGGTTGCGGCCATGCCGGTGGGCAGTGCAATACAGGCCGTGATAAGCGCATATTTAGCTGATGTTTGTAGGGCCTGCCAGGTGTCAATTTCAATTCCCTTTTGGTTTTGTATTCCCAGAAGCACCCGCCAACCAGTCAGCGACCATGAACGACCTGTTCGCAATGAA
>CALPPJ020000192.1 GCA_943325425.2 Bifidobacterium breve
CGAGAAGAAACAACGTAAACGTGCGGCACGGCGAGCTGCAACTTGCGTTGAACCACCCATCAACAACATCGGTCCACCAGCAGTATGCGGAAGCGGACGAACTTTCACTTGGCGACCGCGATAGTTGAAGTATTCACCAGTCCATGCTTGTCGCATCACCGAGACCGACTCCTCCAGGGCACTGAATCGATTCTTAAATTCAAGGCCGGCCATCTCAAACTCTTCTTGGCGGTAACCGGTTCCACAGATCACGCTCATGCGACCTTTGGCAATGAGATCAACCGTGGCAATTTGTTCGGCAAGTCGCACTGGATCGTGCATGATCACCAAAGCCGCCGAGATGTTGATTCCGATTCGTTGCGTTGAAGCAGCGACAGCCGCAGCCAACGTGATTGGCGCGGGCATGAAGCCGTCATCGGTGCCGTGATGCTCTGACAGCACTACCATGTCGAGTCCAATGCGATCTGCCCACTGCACTTGCTCGAGACAAGCGGCGTATTGACCAGAGGCCGTAACTCCATGAGCCGGCGAACCAGCCGGCGGAATGCGCAAGTCGTAACGCATGATGATCATCGACATAAGACCCCCCTAAAGAACGATGTCCAAGTCCACCACATGCTCAGGTGATCCCGCTGTATCCGGTCACAAAATACCTGCTCACGCGCGTATTGCTGTGACATCCACCACATTGTTCAAATTGCTTCATACTTTTTCTTCGCCGCCTGACTGACGGCACAACCGAAGGAGAAAAAATGTATACCGTTGCAATTCTCATCGTTATGGCCGTACTGCTCGAGGCAGTCATGACCGTCCTTAACTCAATCCTGTCGACCGTCGGCTTGAGTGACACCATCAAGAAGCTCCCGATCATCGGAGCCAACTTGACTCTGGGTATTTCAATTCTGATTGTTTGGCTACTAGAGGCCTACCCACTCGGTATGTGGGGCGCTTCCTGGGCCGACGACTGGAAGAACATCGTGGTCAATGGCGCAGTAATCTGCGGCATGATTCCGCTCAAAGATGCGGTGTTTGGCGCAATCCAAAAGGGTCTGCGCGCCTAATACGCGTTTCCAATAAATAACCCCTCAACAGGGCCGGGCACGGGAAACCGTGACCCGGCTCTTTTGTTTATACAGGTCAAATACCTACGAGTGCATTGAACACACGTGACCGACCGTCGGGTCAACACGACCAGCAAGAAGTTCTTGATACAACTTTTCTACCGCAGCGACTCCGATTGTTTTCTCAACCTTCATCCAGACACCTGTCCACTCAGAAAAACGATTCCATGATTCGCCGACACGTTGATCAAGACCAACACGACCCCACTCTTTGGAACGTAACGCAATTTGCGATGGTGCAAAGAGAAACTCGGGCTTCGGCCCTGCGAGTCCGCCATCGGTTGTAGTTGGCGCATCCCAATGTGTGCTGCCAACAACCATGCTGTACGACAGATCATCTTGGAAATGCGCGTGGACGCCGTGTGTTACCGAACGGTCGCCAGCAATATCAACATAAGCAGTGATATCCGATGCTGTGCCAGATGGGAGATCTGTCATTTGGTCGTAAGTAACAACACGGTGATAGCACTCAAGCGAGCGAACAAAATCAGCATTTTTCGCCGATGTCAAGCCAACGACTGTCACCCCAGTACGTCGAGCCAACAAATACGCCGCGCCAATGGCTGTCTTGCTCGAAGCACTAGAAATGACAACAGTTGTAATGCTTGAAGCATCATCCTCAAGAACATTTTGACCAAGGAAGTCATCAATCATGAACGACGTCATAAACAGTGGCCACAGCACCATCTGCTGAGCTTCCCGATCGGCCCGATACGTCGGATCGTGATCGGTAAACATGTAGCGGTTGTAGGTGCCAGCCATCGCCGAGCGATGTTCTGCAGTGTCGGTGAAGCCACGCTCGTCAACGCGACCTGGTTTCACAATGAGATCAGTACTCATCGGCAAATACCCGTAGATACGCCGGCCCACTTCGACTGCCGGCATACGCGAATCAATGACTTCGGCGAATCCCCACACCGGAATACGACCCCACAAAATTTCTGTGTCTTGTAATGCTGGAAAGAAATCCCAATATCGCATCCCTTCGCCGAATACGCCATAGGTGATGTTGTTGGACGTCAGCGCGAAGTGTTCAACAGCGACGCGCACTTCGCCGTCGACCAATGGGCGATCTGCTTCCTCGAATATGCGCGTGGTTGATAATTGCTTGCGATCTACATCAAGAGTTGTGACAGTCATAATGTCAGTATTGCACACGAACTGATTCGGCGAATTACGGACGCCGTTCACGCGCCGCTGGCATCCAATTCGGACCCGCGGTGTCGTCAATTCTCTTCATCAAGCGGTCGCCGATTGGTTCGACCAAAGCCAAGAACCTCTCGGTGTTTTCGAGACCAAACGATTGCCAGACCCGTTGCGACAATTCGTTAGTGCGCTCTTCAATCAATTCACGAACGGCAAGACCCGCTGTTGACACCAGACCGTCTTCGGCTAAACCGCGCGATTCGAGATCGACAAAAGCTCGAGTAATGGCTTCAGCGTCGGCTCCCCTGCTTTGTGCAATCCAGCCTCCGTAGTTCAGGTGGGCATCATGCAAAATTCCGGCTTGCACTCGCGAAATATCTTCAACTGTCAAAATTGCAAAGTGAGTATCGCCGCGCCATTCGCGAATGCAGTTCACGGCCAACCACGCTGACACCAAAGGGTCATCAACTCGAGGGGCTTGGCGATGAGCAGCAAAACACACGCGACCCGACTCAGGCAGACCATCAGCGACTCGCCAAAGTTCATCACGAAGTCCTGCCAGGTCATCACAAATCTCGGGGACGAACTGCCGCAGCCCTTCGCCCACTGCCTGATTGCGCGCATCGTAAATGTCAGTCCAAGAAGCGTGCTGCCCCGCCAACGTGACGGCAAATTCAATGAAGGTTGCATGAATCGAATAGAAGGCAGCCGACACAGCCTGATGTCCCGCAGGCAACAATGGCGCACCGCGACTCGCGACGTAATAGCCAGTACCGTTTGGAATTCCGAGTTGGGAGTACAACTCAATCGCCCGTGGATCCCAATAGATCCAGCCAATTAAGCGATGTGAGGCAAATGAACTTCGCCTTGTTAGTTCGAGCCAGTCGTGCGCCATACCTTCAGCATGACACACGACTGATCACAGAACTTACTTACTCTTTCAGGCGGTTTGAACTTTGCGCTTCTTGATTCGAGCAACGCCCTTTTGGCTGGCGAGTGCTACGGCAATGATCAACGTTGTTCCCTGGAACATCGGGTTCACCCAATACGAGTCGGTTCCAACGACGAGCTGCAGGCCCTTAATGCCGAATGCCAAGGCGAACAACGCGATGAAGGTTCCGAGAACATTCGGACGACCCTTCAACTGCGAAGCACCAAAGAACACCGCCGCGATGGCTGGGAACAAGTAGTTCGGACCGGTTGCTGATGTGAAGAGACCGACCTTGGCACTAAAGACAATTCCGGCGACTCCCGCCAAGAATGATGATGCAATTAACGAACCCCACACAATGCGATCGGTCTTGACACCAGCCAAGCGAGCAGCCTCGGGGTTGCCACCAGTTGCATAGATGAAACGGCCGACTGGCGTGTGCTCCATGATGTACCAAATCACGATTCCGGCGATCAACAAGTAATAAAAGACCACAGGGATTCCGAGGTATTGATTGCGGCCAAATTTTTCAAACGTGGGCGAGAAAGTGTCGGTGATCTGACGGTTGAAAGAAATCTTGAGAACAATCGCGCTCACGACCTGCCCGATACCCAATGTCGCGATAAACGAGTTGACCTTGAGTTTCACCACAACAAATCCTGAGATAACTCCGACAGTCGTGCACACCAAAAGGGTGATCACTGCAGCGAGACCAGCAGGCATGTTAAATGCGCGGCTCTTTTCATCAGATAAGAAACACATCGTCGCCACCGATAGTGACATGACCGCACCGATCGAAAGGTCGAAAGTCGATGCACAGAATGGAATCAAGAATGCCAATGCCAAGATTCCGATACTGAC
>CALPPJ020000193.1 GCA_943325425.2 Bifidobacterium breve
CGGTGATCAAGCAGTCGACTTGTTGAGGCCGACAATCGAAAACTTCTCTGAACTGACGACGATGTTTCAGACATGTAGGGCATTGTATCTCTTTGTATCCCATTGACGAGAGGCATCGCCGCTTAACTCGCGCCATAGTTCGACCATCATGCGACTCGGCGAGGCATCGCCCCATTCGTCGTTGGCCAAGGCTCGGCAATATCCCTGCCATTCGGTACGTAAGGCCGACATATCTTGACGTTCGGCATGAAGTCGCATTCGTTGGGCCACCAAATCTTCGTGTCCAGGCACCGCGAGCAACCCCTTGCCAGTTGCCCAATACACCCCATCAAGGTCTCCGGCCTCGGCGCACATTTCGGCCAACATGTGCGCAGCCCGCACCACCAAGACTGCCGCCTCAGACGCCAAACCTGTCGAATCACTCCATATATATGGCGACGATTCAAACGGCACCCCGCGAACCAACCCCAATCCGTGCCGGAGAACCTCAATCCCACCATCTTCGGGCCACCGGCGCGCATGGTTCACACAGGCTCGCAACACTTCAACATCACTCGCGATGCCGACGTGCAGTGGCAGTTCGTCAGTGAGGGTTACCCCCAACCACTGCTGACCATCGGGCGGAAGTTCGGCCACGGTCAGACTCCGCCGCACGTCCGAGGTGATGTTTGAAAATGTCGCATCTTTGATGGGGGCATGCCACATATCGGTGCGGGCCGACGAGCGGCGTTGTTGCGACGGGTGCATCGCCAACCACATCACCAACTCTTCACTTTTGCTCTTCTCAAATTCAACGCGCTTGCCACACATGTGTCGAACTTCGGGTCGCCCCAGAACCGAGGCCAAAAATGTGTGCTGTGGAATCGCCTTCTCAATGGCCGGATGTTGGGTCGTGTCAATCCACCTTTCAATCGGCCATGTCTCAATTTCATCACCTTCGCCGATGAGCGATTTGATGAGGTCAATTTCGTCGGCGGTGCAGCCAACCGGAGTCACGCTCACCCCACTTGGACACAGAATCCATGAACCATCGATGTATCGCAACCCACTTTCGCCTGCACTAATCGGACCGCGATACAACACCGGGCATTCGCGATGTTCAGGTGCGTCGTCAAGCAATAGAACCGCGGCAGATTCTTCGGTCTTCAAAGCTTTCGCCAACTCTTCAGAATCTTCGCGGGCGATCACCAAGCGACGACCTGGTAACACAACTGACTCCTCACTTACTACCGACACATCGTGAGCAAACGGAGACAACGAAAGCGATTGCACAAGTCCAGTCCACACTTTCTCCGCGTCCCCATATTCGGCTTCAACACCAAATGACTGCACAACATCAAGGTTGATCCACACTTCGCCCCCGTTAGTGATGCCTACCGGAAAGAGCAGTGGAGTCGTCTCATTGTTATGTGCAAAAAGGACCAACGTTTCTAGATCAACCGATTGAGATAGTTCAACCACTCGACCAGATAACTGAGTCCATGGAGCATCGGCTTGAACAGCGCTGGCAAACTCACACTTGATTGAATGCGTTGATGTCATCACCATTCGCAAGTCTTTAATCTGATTTGGCCGCAACGAACGTAACGCTAAATCAATTCGAGCGACAGCCAAGTCGTCATTGCTCGCAGCCAGTTGCGATTCAACCTCAAGTGCCTGATGCTCAACTTGCTCATCACTACGCTCGGCCTGTCGACGTTTGGTTCGCAATCGAAGAAGCAGTCCCGCGCCAACCGCAGTCGAGATAAAGCCAACAGTTCGCGTTGAGTTATTTGAGTCAAATATTTGAGGAGCGAGACACACATCATCTTGCACAATGTCTTGCTGCACCGCTTCGGCCGAAACTTGTCGCTGATTCAGCGACGTCGCAATTGATGCAATAGGTGTAACGAGTAAGAGATACTTCGCCAATCTTGTTCTCCAAGACCGACGATGTGAGTAGGAGGCCGATCCATTTCGAACGATCTGAACCGCTGCAACCACAACTGATACGACGATGTAGATCAAACAGAGAATTGCAATAATCGCCGCGACGATGACGACACGAGATTCGCTGGTCATCATGACTCAACCAGTTCGGCGGTTCGAGACGCAGTTACTCTGCGACTACCGATTCCGACCAATCGCAACAATGTCGTTTGCTGAGTCAATGTCACCGTCACCGTGACGGTTCGCAGACCCACGGTCACTTGACCAGAAATACCACGCACCCTCAAATACTCCTCGGCGGCACGTTTGGCTTTGACTGGGTCGAGTAGCCGCCAGCCCAGCCGAAGTAACGTCACTTGTTGAGCCCCAACTCGCGCCGCATTCTCTGCATGATCTGCGGCCTCAACACGTGCGGCAACAATGCGGCCGCCGTCAACGGCCATACCTGCTGTCACCATGAAGCACATCGCCAAGCCCAGAACAAAAGCCGTCACGACACCGCGATCGTGTTTTTCGTTCATATCATCCACCTGCTCGATAACGATCAATAACTTCAGTGGACCGTGCAGACATACTCACTGCGCGGGCACCAAGTAAAAGCAGACCTTGGTTCGAAGTCCGGCAACTCACCGTGACGGTGACCGAAGATGACAACGACGAACGCTCGTAGTTTGTAGTGACCCGCGGATTAACGCACGACAGGCCACTTGTAGATAAATCTTGAATCACCGCTCGTTGTGCAACCGAACTCATACGAGGACGAGCAACAAGTGATGCCGCTCGGGCCCCTTGATCAGCCGCATGTTTCAGTTGGTTGACTCCCTGACCAGCTCGTCCGGCATGCACCACGAACATCAACATGATGATCAGTAGTGGAGTGAGCAGAACCATTTCTGTTGCGACACTTCCGCGGTCGCGTCTCATCGCGCCAACTCGGTAGTGAAACGTTCACGTGGTTCGATGACAGTTCGCCGTACCGAACTAGGAAAGAACGGAATAATGCGAGGGACTCTGACTTCCACGGTGATTGCAACTGTCTCGGTATTCACAGCGACGACTGCGGCTGAGGTTGTGAGTCCACCAGCTTCAATCACCAAATTCTGAGCAGCCTGTTGACCACGCCATGCAGTCACTTCTCTTGAGGAACGCACCACCGATGCTGCCGCTGCCCCTTCGGCAGCGGCAGCACCAGCGATGCTTGAGGTATGGAAATACAAACCCGCCTGTATCGCAATTACCAGTAACAAAATGATCACTGGTGTCACGAGTACAACCTGAGCTGAAACTTCACCTCGGTCTTGCTGTTGTCTCGACACATCAGCCCAAGTTCAAACCATTGGCTTTGTCACGAACCTTGCTCGAGACAATCACGCCAACAGAGATCGCAAGTGCAATGAGAGATGCAGCGAGCACAACTGTCGTTGCGCTGACTTCGCCACGATCACGATCGTTTTCGCGCGAAGCCTGCAACCGAATGTTGTAGTACTGCCATAGTTGCTTGAAGTGTTCCATTTTTCTTTCTCCTTGTTTGTTGTTGAGATGTGTTAAGAACCAAAGCCGGCGCTGATCATTTGCATTGCCGGATAGCCCAGTAGAACTAAAAAGCCGATGAATAACAGCACCATCGGTAAGCCCATACGTTCAGTTGCTGCGTTGGCCTCAGCCTCGACTTCGGCAAGTTGCTTGGCGCGCATCGATGATGCTTTGGCTACGAGAGATGCAGTCATGCGCGCACCTTGTTCGCCACCGAGTTTCACGGTTGCTGCCAACTCGGGCAGTTCTTCAATTCCGATTTGTTCACCTTCATTCGCCAGAATCTCCCAGGGTGAGCGTCTCGTCGCTCGCGCCACATCAAGAGAGTCGGCAATGAGGTGAAAAGTTGGACCATCGCCAATCCGCGACGCCGCAACCAAAGCCGATTCAATGCCGGCACCACCAGCCAACATGATCGACACAAGATCAAGATACGCCGAGAGAGACGTGCGAATTTCACGACGTTTTACTTTGGCTCGCGAACGCAATTGCAAAATGGGCAACATGAACCCGGTGACCGCGAGTGCAGCCGACGCCATCAGCAGAATCGGCAGTGACATTGCTGACCCAGCAACGGTGGTCGCGACGTACATCA
>CALPPJ020000194.1 GCA_943325425.2 Bifidobacterium breve
TTTTCCAGCGAGAATGGTCGGTGTGAGCAGCATCGTCATCTCCGAACTTGAATACGCACCACCCGGAGCTGACCAGCTTTTCTTTGATGTCAGTTTTGGTGTTGCCCCGGGTGAACACGCGGCCCTAGTAGGTGCAAACGGCGTTGGCAAGAGCACCATTCTTAAAATCTTGACAGGTGAATACGAATGCGATGGCGGCGACTTCACTGTCAACGGCACCATGCTCTCAATGACCCAAGACGTTGGTATGTCACGACCAACTGACACGTTGCGTGAAATGCTCATTGAAGTCGCACCCACAGCGTTACGCGCTGCGGGTCGCGCGCTCGTTGCCGCCGAAAAGGCACTTGCCGATGGCAGTGACGACGGCATGGGCTACGCGAATGCACTTGGCGACTGGGGCGACCTTGGCGGTTACGAACTTGAAACAAAGTGGCAGGCCGCCGCCCAGCGAAGTGTCAAGACACCAGTTGACGATTTTTCTCGACGCTTAGTAAGTGAACTATCAGGCGGTGAACGTAAACGACTCGTGCTTGATTTGTTGTTGACGTCAGGCGCCGATGTTCTTTTGCTTGACGAGCCAGACAACTATCTCGATATTCCGACTCGTGGTTGGCTTGAAGAACAAATCAAAGCCTGCAAGTCCACCATTTTGATGGTGAGCCACGACCGCACGCTGCTTGAACGTGTCGCAACCAAGATTGTTGTCATTGAAGGTTCAGGAGCTTGGGTCCATGGCGGTTCGTATCTCACTTTCCCTGAAGCCCGCGCCAAACGACAAGAGTTAATGGGCGACGATCTCAAGCGATGGAACGACGAAGAGCGTCGGCTTTTCCATCACATGAAGATCATGAAGCAGCGCGCCGCACAAAACTTTAAGAACGCAACAAAAGCCAATGGTGCCGAAACCCGTTGGGAAAAGTTTGTCGCGGCCGGTCCTCCCCCGCCGCCAGTTGCCGATCAGCAGATTCATGTTCGCTTGCGCGGCGCCGATGCCGCGCGTCGTGTGGCAAAACTAGAAGACGTTTCTGTCGGTGATTTGTTCTTTCCATTCTCTGATGAAATTCATCACGGCGAACGCGTTGGTCTCATTGGTCCGAACGGAACTGGAAAGAGTCACCTACTTGCAGTACTCAACGGCATCACGCCTGACGTTGGTTCCGTGACTTTTGGTCCGCGCACTTCGGTTGGTGTGTTCACCCAGATCAACGATCGTCCCGACTTCGCTGGCCGTCAGTGCCTCGACATCATTCGCGATCGCTTGGTTGAAGATGAAAAGTCAATGAAGGCGTTAGCGCGTTATGGGCTTGTCAATAATTCACGCCAAGAGTTTCAAACCTTGTCGGGCGGACAAAAGGCTCGTCTCGAAATTCTGTGCCTAGAAATTGAAGGTCACAATGTGTTGTTGCTGGATGAACCAACTGACAACCTCGACATCGAATCTTCAGAAGCACTTGAACGAGCTCTTGATGGTTTTGAGGGAACCGTCATCGCGGTGAGCCACGATCGAACTTTCTTAGCCAAGTTTGATCGCTTCATCATGATCAACGATGACGGCGATGTCTATGCCTTACCGGACTACGAGATAGCCATGACCGGACTAGCTGAGCCCACCAAACTTGCATCCGTTCGCCTAGCCAAAAAACTCAGTTAGGCGTAACCTTCAGACATGGCTGCAACATCGCGCAAGATCGACTTCATTGACAAGATCACCCTGCCAGTTTTTGCAGCCACCATGGTGTGGGAACACCGAGTCTTAAAGAAGCGTCAGTTACGCGAAATTGTTGATGTTGATGCAGTTGCACCAGTTGATGATGGCAATCCGGTTCCTGATCCACTCGTTCCCCTTGGGTACGAAAAGAATGACACGGCCGGAAGTCTTGGTCTATTGGTTGGCTCAATTCTGATGGGCTTTGCTCTCGACGGCGCTTACCGCAAAATGCACGGTTTCTTGTTTCGTCATCGTCTCTCAAACTTTGGTTCACGACGTGGATCGTTTTTCACAGCGATGATCGCCTGGGATTTCTTGTACTACTGGAATCACCGTTGGATGCACCAGATTCGTTTGTTCTGGGCCGATCATGCTGCGCATCACTCGGGACGTCGCTACAACTTGTCAACGGCCTTACGTCAATCGTGGAATGGTTATCTCACAACCTGGGTCTATTGGCCGATGCCATTTCTCGGTTTCCGTTATTCAACTTTCGTCAAAGCCCGTCAGTTGAACTTGTTGTATCAGTACTGGATTCATACCGAGGCGATTGATCGTTTGCCTGATTGGGTTGAAAAGATTTTCAACACGCCGTCACACCACCGTGTACATCATGGCGCCAACAAGCAGTACATCGACAAGAACTACGCCGGCATCTTGATTATTTGGGACCGTATGTTCAAGACTTTTGAGCCCGAGATTCGCCAACTGCAATACGGGCTCACCAAAAACATTCGTACCAATAACCCAGTCAAGATGGCCTACGGCGAACTTGCCCAGATCGCCAAAGACGTCGCTCAAGCAGACAACTTCAACGAGCGCCTACGCTATGTTTTTGCCGCTCCAGGCTGGACGCCTGACGTTGCTGCGTAAGGGCTAAACGAGAGTTTTGGCTTTCGTAAATTGCATGGCTCCGTCATCAATTGGTGACTTCACAATCATTTGCTTATCAACTGAGATGAGCTGCGGATTAATCCACGGAGCGTGATCGCCCTGCCTAGGCATCAGGTGCATCATGCGTTGCATGTAGCCCGCTGAGAAATCGTCAATCCACGGCCGAGCTGTCATACCTTGATCTTGAGCACGCAACCGTGGTGTTGCTTGCTGCGTGCCTGTTTTCTTCATGTGGTTCAGCAGTCGACAGGTGTAATTACTCACCACATCAGCACGAAGTGTCCATGAGGCATTGATGTATCCAAATGTTGACACCAGGTTCGGCACATCTGAATACGCCAAGCCTTTGTAGGTCCAGGTTTGCGCGAAGTCAATCTCGTTACCGTCAACCGTGAATTCAATTTCGCCCAATGTGACGAGATTGAGTCCGGTGGCGGTCACGATGATGTCGGCTTCAAGCGTTACGCCGGACTTCAACAAAATGCCCGTCTCGGTGATGCGCTCAATGTGATCGGTAACGACCGAGGCCTTGCCAAGGTTAATTGAAGTGAAGAGGTCGCCATTCGGAATCAAGCACATGCGTTGATCCCAAGGGTTATATGTGGGCGTGAAGTGCGTATCAACGTCGTAATCGGGGCCAAGAGCCTTACGAACTCCACCCAAGATTTGCGTCTTGATTTTTTCTGGCTGAGTACGCGTGCGGTTATAGAAGAATTTGGTCAACGCAATGTTCTTGGCGCGGGTAATCGCGTAAGCAGTTTTCTCCGGCAAGATCTTGCGAAGTCTGTCGGCAATCGCATCATGGTCGGGTCGTGAAACCACGTACGTTGGCGAACGCTGCAACATAGTGACGTGCGCAGCTTTCCTGGCCATTGCTGGCACTACGGTGACCGCAGTTGCACCAGATCCGATGACCACAACACGCTTACCTGTGTAGTCGAGATTGTCAGGCCACTTTTGCGGATGAATCACTTGACCAGCGAAGTTTTCAATTCCGGGGAACTCTGGTGTGTAGCCCTCTTTGTAGCTGTAATAGCCCGAACACATCGACAAGAAACCACACGTGTAGGTAAGCGTCTCGTTCGTTTCTTTATGAGTTGCGGTCACTGTCCACGTCGCAGTTTCGGATGACCATGATGCATTGGTTACCAAATGATTGAACTGAATCTTTTTGTCGATTCCGTTTTCGCTCGCCGTCTCGTGCAAATAATTCAAGATTGATGGACCATCGGCGATTGACTTGGCTTCCTTCCAAGGTTTGAAGCTGTAACCAAGCGTGTGCATGTCGCTGTCTGAGCGAACGCCTGGATAGCGGAAGAGATCCCAAGTGCCGCCCATGCTGGGTCGACCTTCCAAGATCGTATAACTACGGTCGGGACACTGCTGCTGCAAGTGATAGGCCATGCCGATACCTGAGATTCCGGCACCGACGATCAAAA
>CALPPJ020000195.1 GCA_943325425.2 Bifidobacterium breve
ATTCAACGTTCCTGGCACCTATAACTACTACTGTTCGATCCACGGCGCTCCTGGCGCTGGAATGTTTGGGACTCTCGTGGTCTCGTGAAGTACGGTCAGTAAAGAAACAATTTTCCAGAGGGGGAAATATGAAGCGATCAATGAGTGCACTTTTTGGGGTGATGCTTTTAGGAACAGGGCTAGTTGCTTGTGGTGGAGATGACTCTTCATCAACAACCAATGCTCCGTCAACTGAAGTAGCAACATCTGAAGCACCAGCAACCGATGCACCGTCAACGGATGCGCCTGCAGCAGAAGGAGTACTGAACGTTCCGGCTGATTTCGCAACGATTCAAGAAGCCGTTGACGCAGCAGTCGAGGGTGACCTCATCTTGATCGCTCCAGGAACCTATAACGAGGCCGTGCAAGTCACGACTAACAACATCATCATTCGTGGACTTGATCGCAACACCGTCATCCTTGATGGCAACTTCGAACTTGATAACGGAATTCGCGTTGTCGGCGCCAACGGTGTTGCTCTCGAAAACATGACGGCCATGAACTACACCAAGAACGGATTCTTTTGGACTGGCGTGACTGGCTACCGCGGCGATTACCTCACCGCATGGCGCAACGGCGACTACGGCGTCTACGTCTTTGACTCCGTTGGTGGCGTCATTGACAACTCGTACGGCGCGGGCTCGCCTGATGCTGGCGTGTATGTCGGTCAGTGTTATCCGTGCGATTCACTCATTAACCACTTCACCGCTGAGTACAACGGACTGGGCTATTCGGGAACTAACTCGGGTGGCAACATGGTCATCGTGAACTCAATTTTCCGTAACAACCGTGCGGGTGTCGTGCCGAATAGTGGTAGCTACGAACTGTGTTACCCCGAGCGTAAGACCACCATCATTGGCAACTTGGTGTACAACAACAATCAGCCCGATACTCCTGCAATCGATGTTGCGCTCTTGGCCATGGGCAATGGAATTCTCAGCGCCGGTGGTGTGCAAAACATCATCGAACGCAACCGTGTATGGAATCACAACAAGACGGGTATTGGACTTGTGCCTTTCCTTGAAGAAGATGCCAGTGATGTCATGCCAGAAAAGTCGGCGTGGGAAATGACTTGTGAAGAGAGTAAGAATGTCATGCCCGTTCAGCCTGAAGGCCCATTGTTGTGGGACAGCCAAGACACAACAGTGCGCGGCAACGTACTGGAAGACAACCGTCGTGCTGACATCGCTGTTGCTTCAGCTGGTACCGACTTGTGGACCTTGGGCAACTGTTTTGAAGGTAACACCTTCACGACATCGGCACCGCTCGATCTTGAGAAGTTGGCACCGTGTGGAACTCCGCTGAGCAAAGAAGCTGGCGACTGGGCTGCGGGTGACCTCAATGTGATCACCTGGTTGGTTGATGTAGAGAATGCACCACCATCGGTTGATTGGAAGACGGCACCGCTGCCCGACATGCCCGTGCTTGATTCAATGCCTGATGCTGCAACGGCACCAGGTGTTCCGGCGAGTGCAACACCCCCGGCCATTGACCTCGACTCAATTACGGTTCCTGACAAGATCGACTGATCTCGTCACACATAGAAGGACAACAACATGACCCGGCGAACAAAATCACTTTTGCTCGCCGGGTCTTTGTTTCTTTTCGGCTCGTGCGCAAGTGATTCACATGATGGCAAGACTCATGATCACTCAGCAATGCCTGTCGACGCTGCGTCGGTGATGGGAGAACCCGATCATCCGATCACCGGACCACAAGGTCGCGTGGGCCAGTTTGTTGTTGAGTGCCCATTCAGTCATGCCTTGTCTGATGACCCGATTGTGTATCCAGGAGACGCGGGAGCATCGCACTTACACGCTTTTTTTGGCAATGTCACCGCTGATGCCGATTCAACTCTCGAGTCATTATTGGGCGAGGGTACAACCTGTGAGCAGACACTAGACACGGCGTCGTATTGGGCGCCGGCTCTATTGGAGAATGGTCAACTCATTAAGCCTGAAAAAAGCGTTGCCTATTATCGGGCAGGTCTCGGCGTAGATCCTGAAACGGTCGTCGCGTTTCCCGCTGGTCTATTGATGATCGCGGGCGATGCAATGGCGACCGAACCTCAACCAACTTCAGTTGTTGCATGGTCGTGCGGAAGTGGAGGCATGCGCGAAGAACTTCCGCCCTCGTGTCCAGATGATCGCGGTTTGCGTTTAGACATCACGTTCCCCGATTGTTGGGACGGAAAAAATCTTGATGTCGCGGGTCATCGCACACATATGCATTACTCCTCAAAAGGCACGTGTCCGACTTCTCACCCAGTTTCGGTGCCACAACTCATTTTCGCGGTGGCATATCCAGTGCACGGTGATGCATCGCATCTTCAGCTGGCTTCTGGCGGATTAATGACTGGTCACGCTGACTTCGTGAATTCGTGGGATCAAGAAAAACTTGAAGAAGAAGTTGCCTTATGTATACGCCGTGACGTTGTGTGTGGCGTCACGAGCGGCCGTACATCGGGCTAAAGGCGACCGGCGTCAGTGACGCGTTGCAAAAATTGTTGCGTGCGCTCGTGTTTAGGTTGACTGAAAAACTCTGATGGCGGAGCGCACTCCAAGACCTGACCTTGGTGCAGAAAGCACACGCGGTCAGAGATTTCGCGAGCAAAGCCCATCTCATGAGTTGCGAGCAACATCGTCATGCCATTTGATTTGAGTTCGCGGACAACATCAAGTACTTCGCCAACAAGTTCGGGGTCGAGCGCTGAGGTGATTTCGTCGAGCAACATAACCTCAGGATTCATCGCCAAACTGCGGGCGATTGCGACGCGCTGTTGCTGGCCACCTGACAGTTGATCGGGATACCCATCGGCTCGATCGCTGAGTCCGAGTCGTGCGATGAGTTCGCGAGCATGATCGTGGGCCTCTTTCTTTGATTGACCCAAAACTTTGCGAGGAGCCAAGGCGATGTTTTCGATCACTGTCATATGGGGAAAGAGATTGAAGTTTTGGAAGACCATGCCAATGCGTCGACGATACGGATCGGGATTGAGACCAGGTTCGCTGATGTCAACACCATCAAGCAAGATCGCGCCGTCGTCAATTGATTCCAACAAATTGATGCACCGCAACAGAGTGCTCTTGCCTGATCCAGATGAACCGATGAAAGCGATGACTTCACTTTGATTGATCTCAAGATTGATGCCATTCAGAACATGACGCTGACCAAACGACTTGTGCACATCTTGTAACGAGATCTTGGGTGAGGTTTCAGTACTCATCGCACTGCCGTCCCAGATGTACGACGTCGTTCGCGAGTCATCAAGTGATCAACGAAACGAGTCTCGGGAATGGTGAGCAACAAGAAGATGATTGCTGCGCCGACGTATGGCGTGAAGTTTGCGTACTTTGACTTATCGATGCCCGCTTGACGCAAGATTTCAATGGGTCCAATCAGGCTGATCAAGGCAACATCTTTTTGCAAACTGACGAAGTCATTCATGAGCGGGGGAATGACTCGTCGTACCGCTTGGGGGAGCACCACAAATCGGAGGGTCTGCGCAGAAGAGAGTCCAAGCGATCGTGCGCCAGCGCGTTGACTTTCGTGGACGCTTTCAATTCCCGCGCGAAAGACTTCAGCGACATAGGACGAGTAGGCAAGTACGAGCGCAACCGAACCCCATAGATAGGGGCTATTCCATGGCCGCTCTAGACCAAGGCCAGGGATGCCAAAGCCAACCAACAAGATGGTCAAGATGACCGGAATGCCGCGAAAAATATCGGTGTAGGCCGCGGCAAAAAGACGAAGAGGAAAAAGAGCGGGGGTGCGAACACTACGACACACCGCGAGAGTCATACCCCAGATCAAAATACAGGGGGCGCACCACAAGAAAATCTGAATGTCTTTGACGAACGCACTCAGCAAGCCCGAAAATGTTTCGCCGAGAACTTCGCCGTTGAAAAACGAACGTTTGACTTTGTACCAGCCGGGTGTTTGCGGAACGAGTGCAACAATAAGACCAATGACGATCACTGTTGACGTTAACGCGATCAGC
>CALPPJ020000196.1 GCA_943325425.2 Bifidobacterium breve
ATGATTTGCAAGACACGCCGGTCGTGCAAATTGATCTCAATCAACCCATGAGTGCGATTCGTGCCGAGTTGGGCAAGTACCCAGTCAAGACACGCGTGATGTTGACTGGCCCGCTAGTTGTAGCGCGCGACATCGCTCACGCGAAACTCAAAGAACGTATTGATGCCGGGCTTGGTTTGCCCGACTACATGAAGGACATGGCCGTCTATTACGCGGGTCCAGCCAAGACTCCCGAAGGTATGGCGTCTGGTTCGTTTGGTCCGACCACTGCTGGTCGTATGGACAGTTATGTTGACGAGTTTCAGGCCAATGGTGGAAGCTTTGTGATGTTGGCCAAGGGCAACAGATCAAAGGCTGTGACTGATGCGTGCAAGAAGCATGGTGGTTTCTACCTTGGGTCGATTGGTGGACCTGCGGCTCGCCTCGCCCAAGACTGCATCACCAAAGTTGAGGTCTTGGAGTACGCCGAATTAGGTATGGAGGCCGTGTGGAAGATCGAGGTTCAGGACTTCCCCGCGTTCATCGTGGTTGATGACAAGGGCAACGACTTTTTTGACCTGGTGAATAAGCCTTTCGGCGGCACCCCGGTCTCCCTGAAGAAATAACCCGCCCAATTCACCCACTTTGGAATATGGCTGCCGCTAGGCGGCAACTAACTTCCAAAGTGGTAGGAAACGAGCATTACGGGTCGAGGAGGGTGGAGAGTCGAAGTTCACCCTCGCGAGTCTGACCGCCATCGCGCAAGAACTTCTCCATCGCCTCTCGCGCTCCTGGGCCACCCACTGTCGCACTGAACGCATTGCCTTCGGCTAACAAATCTTGCGTCACTTCTTTCTCGGCACGAATTACCGACGCTTTACCTGCCGTAATCGCGTGAGCGGGGAACGACGCAATTCGTCGCGCCAGTCTTTCAACAAACGGCCACAAATCGTCCTTCGGCAATGAACGGTTCACCCATCCATATCGCTCAGCATGAACTGCATCAAAGTCATCACAGCCCAACACCACTTCGAGTGCACGTGATCGACCCATCAATCGAGCAAGCCTCTGCGTTCCACTACCACCGGGAATAATTCCAAGACCAACTTCGGGTTGATTAAACACCGCTCCTGGATGATCACCATGCGGCAACACCGCAAAGCGCATGTCGCAACTCAAGGCCAATTCACTTCCTCCGCCACCCACTCGACCTTCAATCACGGCAATCGTTGCCTTGGGCATTGTTCGCAATGTTTCGCACATCACGTGATACGCGTTCAATTCAGTCGCAGGTGGATTCTCAGTCGGGAATTTCAAAATCGCTTCAACGTCAAAGTGAGCAATGAAAAAATCGGGGTTCGCCGACGAGATCAGCACAACTCGCACGTCATCATCAACCGCAAGATCGCTAATCGCTTGCATGGTTTCAAGAAAGAAATCAAACGTAAACAGATTGATCGGCGGACTGTTCAAAACAATCCGCGCGATGCCATCAGCCTTCGTAACAGACAGTCCTCTTCCCATTGATTTCCCCCATCAATAGATATCGCCTGATTTATCGAGCGATTACTTAAGAAGTGATTTCACCATTGCACGAGTTTCAGCAACTTCATCCGGTGTCGCACCAAATTCAACAGCCGCAAAATCGGTCACTCCAATTTCGGCCAACGCCATGATGCGATCGGCAACTTCTGATGCACTTCCGATAATTGCGATATCGGCCGGACCAGCAGCGCCTTCTTTATCGAGCATCGCGCGATAGCTCGGCAATTGTCCGTACACCACGAATACTTGCGCTGCACGTTGTAACGCTGCCTCACGATCGTTCGTAACACATACTGGCAAGGCAGCAATCACACGAGTTGAATCACGACCTGCTTTATCAGCAGCAGCCTTCAATGTTGGAATGGTGTGGTTGGCCAAAGTTTGCGGACCGGTGCACCATGTGAGCGTTCCATCAGCAAGGGCTGCTGTCACCTTGAGCATCTGTTCACCAAGAGCAGCGATTACAACATTGGGACGAGTTCCGCCCGGAACGTTGACTCCACCATTGACATTGAATGCTTCACCTGCGTGCGACACCGGCTTGCCTTCAAGCAAAGGCATCATCACTTCGAGGTACTCGCGCATGTGTCGCACTGGCTTATCAAAGCTCATACCCCACATCGACTCAACAACAATCTGGTGACTCAGGCCGATACCCAAACACAAGCGACCACCAGCGGCAGCGTTAACGGTTAGTGCTTGTTGAGCCATCATCATCGGGTGACGCGGATACGTCGGCACCACACTTGTTCCCAGTTCAATTCGCGGCACTTCGCGACCAATCACTGCCAAAGCAGTCAGTGCATCATGACCAAAGATTTGCGGAGCCCAGTAGCTCGCAAAACCATCGGCTTCGGCCCTACGTGCCTCAGCCACCATGGCATCAATTGTTCCGTCGTTTGAGGCTCCACCAAAAATTCCTATGCGCATGGGCTAACCATAACGCCTACGGAACTGGAGAGAAGTATTGAGACTCAGGCGAGGCTAACGAGCTCAAGCCAATCGTGGCTGAAGTAGTCAACTTGGCCATCTGGCATCAACAAGACCTTGGTTGGCTTCAAATGTTCAACAAATTCGGTGTCGTGACTTACGAAGATAATCGCGCCCTTCCATCCCGACAGCGCGTTAGCAACAGCTTCACGACTTGACGGGTCAAGGTTGTTGGTCGGTTCGTCAAGCAACAACAAGTTGTTTCTGCCCACCATCAACATCGCTAACGCCAATTTCGTTTTTTCCCCACCAGACAAAGTTCCAGATTTCTGGTTGACTTTGTCGCCAGACAAACCGAACATTCCGAGTAATGCACGCAGTTGAGTTTCGGTGAGCGACACTCCGGCTGGCACCTCACGACGAATGTTTTCCAAAAGGGTTGCGTCGGTGTTGAGGTTGTCATGCTCTTGCGCGTAGTAACCGCAATTCACTTGATGACCGAATGAAAAATCACCGAGATCAGCTTTAGTTTCACCCGCAAGAATTCGCAGCAAACTAGTCTTTCCCGCACCGTTCAAACCAAGCACCAGCAAACGTTCACCACGACCAAGGTCAAAGGTCACATCTTCAAAAACGGGAGGACCGCCATAGCCCTTGCACAGATGTTTCGTCTCAATAACAGTGACGCCACAAGGAGGCGGATCAGGAAACTTCACTTGCAAAACACGGCCACCCGTTGGGGCAACCACTTTTTCGCCCTGCAAACGATCAATGCGCTTTTCAATGCTGTGGGCCATCGCAGCCTTCGTTGCTTTCGCACCAAAGCGATCAACGACAGTTTGAAGTCGGTTAATTTCTTTGGCTTGCAACGCAGCCTTCTTAATCATGCGCTCTTCATCTTCGGCACGCGAACGTCGGTACTGGCTATACGTACCTTTGTATTCGATGACATGACCCGTCGCATCTTCAGCATCGCGGTCTAAGTGCAGAACACGAGTAATTGCCTCATCAAGCAAATCAAGGTCGTGACTGATAACTAAAAGTGCGCCACGATATTGGCGAAGGAAACCCAACAACCAAGTCTTCGCATCGATGTCTAAGTGGTTAGTGGGTTCGTCAAGCAACAGTGCATCGCTTCCGGCAAACAAAATTCGGGAGAGTTCAACACGACGACGTTCACCACCCGACAAAACTCCAACGGGAAGATCAAGACGAGCACCGCCCATACCGAGACCCGCAGCAATACTCCGAGCTTCACTCTCGGCCGCGTAACCACCCTTCATGGAGAATTCTTCTTCGGACTTGCTGTAGCGCGAGACATTTCGTTCGCTCGCATCTTCTTCCATCGCGATACGCAACTTTTCAAGCCGCATCAAATCATCATCAATGTTGCGGCCCGACAGAATATGAGAAATTGCTGTGCGTCCGTCGTAAATGCCGGCAATGCGCGGATCTTGGGGTAGATAGCCAAACCCTCCTTTACGCATGATCTTGCCGGCGATAGGTTCAGCCTCGCCGCCAAGAACTTTAAAGAGAGTCGTCTTTCCCGCTCCGTTACGACCAACGAGAC
>CALPPJ020000197.1 GCA_943325425.2 Bifidobacterium breve
GCAGACGGAGCTATATACGTATTCATGGGTGACGGTGGTTTCGCCAACGACCCCGAACGCCACGCTCTCGATGTCACTTCACCACTCGGGAAGATTTGGAAACTCTCTCCAGTTGATCCTCAATGGATTGGCGAAGCCTGGGCCGTTGGTTTGCGTAACCCATGGCGGGCGTCGCTTGACCCAGTCACCAACGATTTATGGATTGCCGACGTCGGTCAAGATCGTTGGGAAGAAATCAATGTTGTGCCGTTTGATCAACTTCAAGGCGTGAGCTTTGGTTGGAGTGCGTTCGAAGGCACTCACGAATTCAACGCCGATCAACAAGCACTGCACGAAACCTTCACCGCAGTTGAACCTGTTTATGAATACGAACACGTTGACAACAACTGTTCAATTTCTGGCGGAGTGGTGTATCGCGGCTCACAAGTTCCTGTTACCGGAACCTGGTACATCTTTTCTGACTACTGCTCGGGCAAAGTGCAGGCGTTGTGTGTCGACGAGCAGCGTCAGAACTGCGGAATAGTTGACCTCGGATCTGTCGAAAGATCAGTTGGGGTCGTGGCCGATGCTCAAGGTGAAGTCTGGGTCTTGTCCCAGAACGGCCTCATCGTGCCAATCGTTGCTGGTGGCTAAAAATATTTGTTTAGCGACGCTGGCCCATGAACATACGCTTCAAGGCGTCATAGTTCTCAATACAGTGCCCAGCACCCAGCACAACTGCTTCGAGCGGCATCTGCGACATGCGCACCGGCACTTGAGTTTCACGTTCAATACGTTCGGCGAGTCCGCGCAGCAATCCGCCACCGCCAACTAGATACATGCCACGTGTCAAGAAGTCTTGTGCGAGTTCCGCGGGGGCCTTCGCCAAGCAACGAACCACTGACTGCACGATTTGTGAAACGACGTCATCAATGGCGTAACGGATTTCTTCAGGCGTCAGAACAACCGTCTTTGGTAGACCCATCATCAAGTCGCGTCCACTGACTTCGGCTTCAACTTCATCGGGTGTCTGAGCGGCTGAACCAATCGCAACCTTGATTTCTTCGGCAGTGCGCTCACCAATAGCAATACCGTGCTCGCGGCGCACATAGTTCTGAATTGCGTTATCAATATCAAAACTGCCGACTCGAACTGCTTCTAGGGCAACAATGCCACCCAAACTAATGACCGCGGTTTCACTGGTACCGCCACCGATATCGATCACCATGTTGCCAACGGGTTCGTCGATGGGCAATTGCGCACCGATTGCCGCAGCCATTGGTTGTTCAATCAATTGAGCATCGGCAGCGCCAGCTCGACGAGCAGCGTCAGTCACAGCGCGACGTTCAACTTCGGTAATTGCCGACGGCACGCAGATAACCACTTTGGGACGAGTAAAGCGGCTGACTCCAACTCGTTGCAATAGCAAACGAATCATGCGCTCGGTGACATCAAAGTCGGTGATGGCGCCACCGCGGAGTGGACGAACCGCAACGATGTATCCAGGAGTTCGGCCAATCATGTGCCACGCTTCGTGACCGGTTGCCAATACTTCGCCAGTCTGTCGATTCAGTGCGATCACTGAAGGTTCATTCAGCACAATGCCGCGACCCTTCATGTACACCAAAGTGTTTGCTGTTCCTAAGTCAATTGCCAGGTCACGCGCCATCGTCTAGTTCCTCATTTTCTTGGATTGGCAACGGTTCCACGGACTTCTTGTCAGGATAATTTTCGACCGTGTGGCGACGTGCCTCGGGAGACAACGCATTTAAATGACGCTGAAATTCGGCGACGCTGTCATTACTTGATGGAGTTCGCCGACTCGTTGCGAGTGCAGCAAAGACAACAACGCAAATCACGACAACGCCGAGCAACACGTAAACCATTAGTGGCCAGCCCCTTCGGGGGAACGAACCTGCGCTGCATCAATGGGGGCCGTGGCACCTGTGCCCCAGTCACTTCCGCCATCCCAAGTCTCATGTTTCCAAATGGGGGCCGACGACTTCAGCGCATCAATGGCAAATCGTGCGGCTTCAAATGCTTCGGGACGGTGGGCAGCCGAGACGACGGCAATTACCGAGGAGTCGCCCAGTTCAATACGTCCGACCCGATGCACCAAGGCGAAGCGGCCGATTTCGCTCCAGCGTTGACGCGCTTCGACGGCAATTGAACGAAATCTCGGGATGACTTCTTCGGCGTAGGCCTCATACTCTAGAAACTCAACGCCAGTGCGAAGTTCGTCGCCCTCAACAGCGTGATCACGCACTGTGCCCGAGAATACGACGACAGCTCCACAATCGGGACGCACTGCCCAGTCATATAACTCACCGACCGACAATGGTTCATCGGTGATCGCGAACCAATCGTCAGCAGTCTTCTCAACGAGCACATCATGAGCGTAGCGGTTACTAGTCAAGGGAACGCTCGACCGCGTCCCACTGATGCCTAATCTTCACTAACCTTGCCTGCTTGTGGCAGTGAATGACGACTTCGGACCTAACGCCGGTGACTCATACCCCGATGCCGAGTACACCCCGGCCCCACAACCTCCCCACGAACGCCCATGGCGGCACCCATCAGAAGTCGGCTTCGCGGCATTCGCACTTGAGGCTTTGACACCTATCGATATCGGTCGGCGCGGACGGGGGCTCGTCGGCTTTTCGTGCATTGCTGGCGCAGTGCTGATTTCAGGGTTACTCCTCATCTTGATCCCTCGTGCTGGTCGCCAAAATACTTCTGATGTCGTAGCGCTCACCAATGTCAACCTTCAAGTGGCAGCAGTTGACAGCAACTTGGAAACAACTGAAGCAATGGGAATCATTCTTTTCAACAATCAAGTTCTTGTCACCACCACGGCTGCACTCGGCGAACTTGAAACAGTGGCGGTACAACTACCGGATCGTTCAATGAGCACCGCAAATTTGGTGCATGTCTTTCCAGATAACGGCATCGCAGTTCTCCAAATTGAACAGCCGATTGACCCACTGACATTTCTGCGCACATTCACACGCACAAGTGGGATCAAGTACGGCAAGGGTTTCACATCTGGACAAACCGTTACTGTGTTGCTTGAAAATCCAAAACGTTTCGTCATTAACGAAGTATCGCAACAAGCGATGATTACTTTGCGAACGAGCGACTACAGCGACTTCGACATTTACTCGTTTGCCGAAGGTGCGCCGGTTGTTGATCAAAGCGGTCGACTCGTTGGGCTTTGCACTCATAGCGAATCCGAACTCGGATTCATACCGATCACGAGTATTGAACAGCAGATCAGTGCACTGACCGCCGACGGCGATATTTTCTCACTGCAACCAGCGCCGTAATCATCCCGATCAAGATCGCGGTCACCATTGCACCCAAAGCAATTTCTTGCTTACGTTTTGGGGTCAACATTGTCCACCATTTGGCATCGGTTCCTTCAACAAACGCTTGCTCATTGGTGACCGTCGGCGTCCAACCTTCAGAACGAAGTCGGCCATTAGAAACAAGCCACGTTGACCGCACATAGGGGCGTAACCCAGGTGGAATTGGTCCACGTTGGAAACGCCAACGAATGTCACTCACGATTTCGCTCATTCGATCAGGCAGTCGTAAACGTGGAGCCATACCCCATAACGAACGAACGCGAGCACTATGCACAAACCCATCTGGGGCAACGTTGTACACGCCATCTAGTTTTTTGCGGGTTGCTAGAACAACGGCCTGAGCAAGATCATCAAGATGCAAGAACTGAGCTGGTACATCGTCTTCGCCAAGTCTTCCGCCCATACCTGCTGCAAGGGCCCGCACCAAACTTGATGCACCATCGGCTGCCATCGCGGGCACTGGTCGGAGAACTGTTGCGCTGCGATCGTCACCCGACTCACGCCAATCGTCTACCAATTGTTCAACGGTTGCTAATTGTCGTGCAAAGGCAAAACCGAAATCAGGACGAAGCGCCGTATCTTCCGTGAGCGGAACGGGATTATTTGGCCAAGCGCCGTAAACCATTGCCGACGACAACAACACGATGTGTTTAGCACCTTGAACTTTTGCCGC
>CALPPJ020000198.1 GCA_943325425.2 Bifidobacterium breve
AATGCCGCCGTGATCGTCACCAAGCCCAAGTTCGCGAGCCGAGCAACACATTCCCTCACTTGGGATACCCACAATTGGCTTAGTTTCAATGAGTCGACCATCAGGCATTGCAGTTCCGGGAGTTGCCCACGGAATGATGTCGCCAGGCTGCATATTGAAAGCTCCGCACCACACATGATGTTCGGTGCCGTCGCCGTTATCAAGAAAAACACGATGCACTTTGGCAGCGTCGGGATGCCGTTCAGTCTTAATCACGCGAGCAGTGATGACACCAGCAACCGTTGCGCCAACTTTGTCAACACTTTCAACAGCCAGACCAATGTCGGACAACGTAAATGAGATTGCCTCAACATCATCGGGCAAATCAACCAAATCTCGGATCCAAGAATGAACAACCTTCATCATGCGTCCTTAAAACTGCTCAATGAATCGAATGTCATTGGTGTACATCTCTCGAACATCGCCGACTCCGTGACGTTCCTTAGCCATCCGGTCGATACCAAAGCCGAAGGCAAAGCCACTCCACTCTTCGGGGTCGAGACCGCCAGCGCGTAACACATTTGGATGCACCATTCCACAGCCACCAAGTTCGAGCCAATCGCCCTTGGGAGTACGGATATCAAACTCGGCTGATGGCTCAGTGAAGGGGAAATAACTTGGACGTAAACGACTTGTGAATCCGGGTCCGAAAAATGCTTGAGTAAATGCTTCAATGGTTCCGGCAAGATCGGCCAAGGTAATTCCGCGATCGATCACGAGCCCTTCGATTTGGTGGAACACTGCGAGGTGCGTTGCGTCAGTTGTTTCGTTACGAAAAACGCGACCAGGCATGATCATGTAAATCGGCGGTGCAACATTTTGCATGACGCGAATTTGTACTGGTGAAGTGTGCGTGCGCAACACCGTGCTACCAGGTTGACCATGATCAACATAAAACGTGTCGTGCATGCTGCGCGCTGGATGCGACGGCGGCATATTGAGAGCCTCAAAGTTGTACCAATCGGTCTCAACTTCGGGTCCTTCGGCTACTTGAAAGCCCAATCCAACAAAGACGTCTTCGAGGCGTTGCCATGCTTGAGTGACGATGTGAGCCTTGCCGCGGCCGGGTGCATTGAAGTGTTCAGTGAGATCGAGGGCTTCAGCTGCAAGTTGAACATCGCGTTCGGCGCGCCCTAAAAGCGCGCGACGGGCATTGAGAACTTCTTCGACCGCCAACATCGCTTCATTGAGCGCTTGTCCGGCCGCTTTCTTTTCGTCAACCGTTGTCAGTTTGCCCAGTCCGGTCTTCAACAACGCCAACGGGCTTTTCTTGCCCAACAAATCGGTGTCGAGAACGCGAATCTCTTCAAGCGTGGATGCTGCAGCAATACTTTGCTCGGCAGCGGTACGGGCGGCGGTGATTTCAGAAATCATGACGAGACCACGGTACTTGAACCCGCACGTCGTTGACGAGCAACTTCAAAACACAGCACAGTTGCCGCCATCGCAACATTCAAACTTTCGGCTTGACCGACGTGAGGAATAGTGACCCATTCATCAACGGCTGAATTGTCGCTCAGACCATGGGCCTCATTACCAAGAACTAATGCGATGCGCCGCGTGCAGTCGACGGTCGTGTAATCAACCGGGGCGAACTCGCGGTTGGTATGCGACGAGGTGCCGAGCCGAATCAGGCCGGTGCGACCAACCGCGTCAAGCGTGATCTTTTCAATGATCGGCAGGCGAAAAATACTGCCAGCCGACGACCGCACAACTTTGGGGTTGGTGGGGTCGACTGATCCGGGAGTCAAAACCAACGCGTCAGCCCCGGCAGCTTCTGCCGAGCGCAACATCGTGCCCATGTTGCCCGGATCGGAGATGCCGTCAGCAATGACCACAAAAGTGGCCTTGTTCAAAACATCAGCCGAGGCGAATCGTCGAGCCACGACCGCGATAACTGGTTGCGGAGTTTCGGTGGTGGCCACTTTCTCCATCACACCTGGAGCCAAGTAGTGCACTTCTCCAGCACCATCAATCGGGTCGGCGCCAGGAGCAAGGTACTGACCTTCAACTTCCCAGCCCGCCGCAACCGCTTCGCCGACTAAAACTGCGCCTTCAACAATGAACGCACCTTCGTCGTCACGCGAACTGCGGCGCCCCGCAAGGCGCCGCAGTCGTTGAATACTTGAATTACTGAGAACCAGTTCGTGGTTCAGAAAACCTCGCTCAGGCGAGAGCAGCCTTAGCGGCTTCGCACAAACGACCGAATGATGCAAGATCAGTCACGGCCAGGTCGGCCAAGATCTTGCGGTCAACTTCGATACCAGCCTTGTTCAAGCCGTCGATGAAACGGCTGTAGCTGATCTCGTGCAAACGACATGCGGCGTTGATGCGCTGAATCCACAGGCGACGGAATTCGCCCTTCTTTGCACGACGGTCGCGGAATGCATACTGACCAGATCGCATGACCTGTTCATTTGCAGCGCGGACTGACCTGCTTTTATTGCCGTAATAACCCTTGGCGCGTTCCAATGTCTGCTTACGACGCTTCTTAGAACCGACTGCACGCTTCACTCTGGCCATCGGACTCCTCCTTCTTTCGTTCTTTAACTAGTTACGTAAATGGGTGGGTAAAACTCAGCGCTCGCCGAGTAGACGCTTGATCTTCTTGATGTCGCCTGAATGCACATCGACCATGCCGTCAAGGCGGCGGGTACGAGTTGACGGCTTCTTTTCGAACAAGTGCTGGCGGTTCTGCTGGAGGCGACGAATCTTGCCCGTGCCGGTCTTACTGAAACGCTTTGCTGCTGTTTTGCTGGTCTTCATCTTGGGCATTGCTATGTCCTTTGTTCAAGGTTTTTAGATCGAGTGATTTATTCTTCAGAATTTTCAGGTGTATCGGTCGCCGGAGCGGTCGTTTCAATCACAGGAGTTTCGACTGGAGTTTCGGTAGGAAGAACTTCGGCTTCTGGTGCTGAACTTTCGCTCGCAACAGGCTTCTCTTTCTTCACCGGCTTCTTATCGGGAACAAGCACCATGGTCATGCTGCGTCCTTCAAGTCGAGCTTGTGTTTCCACTTTGCCCACACTCAAAATTTGCTCGATGACATCGTCAAGAATTTTGCTTCCTAACTCTGGGTGAGCCATTTCGCGACCTCGGAATTGCAGGCTGACTTTGACCTTGTGGCCTTCAGCTAGGAATCCTTGGACGTGACGCACCTTGGTATCAAAGTCGCCCTTTCCGATCTTTGGTCGGAACTTGACTTCTTTGACCGAAACATGAGCCGTCTTCTTGCGTGCTTCGCGCGCTCGTTGAGACTCTTCGTAACGGAATTTGCCGTAGTCCATGATGCGGCATACCGGCGGAGTGGCCAAGGGTGCGACTTCGACTAGGTCGAGGTCGATCTCACGAGCTAGGGCCAAGGCGTCTGGGACGGTCTTGATTCCTAGTTGGGCTCCATCGGGTCCGATCACCCTCACTTCACGGGCGCGAATGCGTTCGTTGTAGCGAGGTTCGTTCACTGGCGGTGCTATGGCTGTTCACTTCTGTGCAAAGGGCTGACCTCCCGTTGGATGGATACATGGCGACGCGAAGTCGACACGGGTCAGCCACCGAAATGGCCTTCTCGCAATGACCTGAACGCACTGTCGACTTGCGGTTTCCCGTTCATCAGTTGTGGTCAGGTGGGGGCAACAACCCCACTTCGCCTCAGTTGTGGAAGGTAGCGTAGCCGCTCGTGGCGCAAAAACAGCCATACCCGCCCAAATCGGGTGACCGCCTCCAAAACACTTCGATCACCGAAAGCCATTTTGACCGACCATGAGTAACGAAACCGATCCTGAACTCGCCGAATCCCTTGAGGCTATGGCCGAAGCCCGTCAACGTTTGGCTGAAGTGCCAGCCGAAGTTGTTGTGACCAACCATGCGATGGGCCTATACGAGCTTGGCGCCATTCACTTGACCGCAAGTCCCCCAGATTTGGTCGAAGCTGCGCTCGCTATCGATGCCCTGGCTTGCCTCGTTGAGGGTCTTG